>JAZLEK010000001.1:0-7138 GCA_045615225.1 Acutalibacteraceae bacterium
GTTGCAAAAACGCAGTAATACTTTGTGTATTACAAGGTTTTGCAACAAGAAAGGGTGCAAATTTATCTGAAAAACCAATTAATCCCTAACCGCAACACCCGAACGAGGGAGTTTTTTATTGACATAATAGGGGAGAAATGATAAAATAACAAATGATATATAACAAATGTTATTTAACGGAGGGAAAATATGCCGCCAAAAGTTAAGGTCAGCCGAGAAGATATAATAAATACCTGTCTTGACATTGTAAGGAATAGCGGAACAGAGGGTATAAATGCAAGAAATATTGCGAGTGTACTAGGCTGTTCAACACAGCCGATTTTCTCTAATTTTAAATCAATGGAAGAATTAGAAGAAGAGACTGGTTCAGCTGCATATCAAATCTATCTTGAGTTTATAAAAAGAGAGGTTGAAAGCGAAAAATACCCTAAATATAAAGCTTTCGGTATGGCATATATCCGCTTTGCAAGGGAAGAAAAGGAACTATTCAAAATGCTCTTTATGAGAGACAGAAGAGGAGAGGAGCTTTCTCCTTCTCCCGACTTCAATGAGTCGGTAAAACTCATAATGGAGGCAAACGGCATAAACGAGGAAAAGGCAACTCTAATGCATCTTGAGATGTGGTGTTGCGTTCACGGCATCGCCACTATGCTTGCCACCTCATTTTTGCCTTTAGATGAAGAAACTATCAGCCAAATGATAAGCGATATCTATCAGGGTGTACGCTCACGCCTAATTGCAGAGGAAAAATAAATGGAAGCAATTAAAATAGAAAAACTAACAAAAAAGTATAAGGATACTGTAGCGGTAGACAACCTTTCACTCACTGTAGAAAAGGGCGAGCTTTTCTCCCTCCTCGGTGTAAACGGAGCGGGAAAAACAACCACAATAAAAATGCTTTCCTGTATAACCTCTCCCGACAGCGGTGATGCCTTTTTAAATGGAAACAGCATTAAAACTGATGCGAGCAAAGTAAAATCTATAATAGCCGTATCTCCACAGGAAACCGCCGTTGCGCCGAATCTCACAGTAAAAGAAAATCTTGAGCTTATATGCGGTATTCACGGCTTTTCTGAGGCTGAAACAGGAGAAAAAATCCAAAAGCAAATAAAACTTCTTAATTTGAACTCTGCCATAAATAAAAAAGCAGGCAAGCTTTCAGGCGGATATAAAAGAAGACTCAGCATTGCTATGGCGCTTATAAGCAACCCCGAAATACTCTTTTTAGATGAGCCGACCCTTGGTCTTGATGTGCTCTCTCGTGCCGATTTATGGGATATTATAAGAGAACTAAAAGGCAAAATCACAATAGTGCTTACCACTCATTATATGGAAGAAGCAGAGGCGCTCTCCGACAGAATTGCCATTATGAAGGATGGAAAACTCCTTGTCTGCAACACCTCGCAAAAAATTAAAGAAATTGCAGAAACAAATAATTTTGAAGAAGCCTTCGTGAAAATAGTCAGGGGGGAAGCGGTATGAAGATGATCACCTTTATGAGCCGAAACACCAAAGAAATTCTCCGTGACCCGATAAATCTCGCCTTTGGTCTCGGCTTTCCTTTAGTGCTTATTTTACTTCTTTCTGCCATTCAGGCAAATATACCGGTAGCTCTTTTTGAAATAGAGCACCTAACTCCCGGTATCACGGTTTTCGGTCTGTCCTTTTTAACCCTATTTTCGGCAACCGAAATTTCAAAGGACAGAAGCAGCGCATTTCTTCAAAGACTTTATACAACCCCGATGACACCCCTTGATTTTATCCTAGGCTATACACTTCCTATAATACCCATAGCTGTCCTTCAGGCGATAGTTTGCTATATTGCGGCAATCTTTTTGGGACTGGATATTACGATAAATATTCTTTTATCCGTACTGTCAATCCTTCCTTGCTCCTTGCCTTATATCGCACTCGGGCTTCTTTGCGGAAGTATTCTGAACGATAAACAAGTAGGTGGTATTTGCGGAGGTCTGCTTACAAATCTTGCCGCTTGGCTTTCGGGTGTATGGTTCGATTTAGAACTTGTAGGCGGCGCATTTAAAAAGATTGCCTACGCGTTGCCTTTTGTTCACTGTGTCGATATGCAACGTGCTATGCTTAGCGGCAATTTATCAGATATATTCCCGCATTTATGGTGGGTGGTCGGCTACAGTGTAGTGCTTCTCGTTGCGGCAGTCCTTTTATTTCTTAGACAAATGAAAAAACAGTAATAAACTAAAATCCTCTTTCATACACTTTCTTAGAAAGTAAATGGAAAAGAGGATTTTATTTATGGCAGATACAAGTATTTATAAAGATATCGAGGCCAGAACGGGCGGAGATATTTATATCGGCGTTGTAGGACCCGTAAGAACAGGTAAATCAACCTTTATAAAGAAATTTATGGATGTGCTCGTACTGCCTAACATTAAAGAGCAGTATATTAAAGAGCGCGCAACCGATGAACTGCCTCAGTCGTCTTCGGGCAGAACAATAATGACTACCGAGCCGAAATTTATTCCCGAAAATGCCGCCCAGATTACCCTTGATGATAATGCGCGTCTAAGTGTGCGGCTTATCGATTGCGTAGGTTATATAGTTCCTTCTTCACTTGGATATATTGAAGAAGATAATCCGCGTATGGTTAAGACCCCTTGGTACGAGGAAGATATTCCTTTTAACATGGCGGCTGAAATCGGAACCAAAAAGGTGATTAACGAACATTCATCTATAGGGCTTGTAATTACGACAGATGGCTCTATAGGGGAAATACCCAGAAATGAATACGCCGAAGCCGAAAAACGCGTTATAGACGAACTTAAGGCCATAAACAAACCTTTTATAGTTATGCTTAACTGTAAAAACCCGAAATCTGAAGATGCAAAAGAACTGGGGAATAAGCTTTGCCGCGAATACGGAGTTCCTGTTATGCCGGTAAATTGCCTTGAACTTGATGAAGATGATATTAAAGAAATACTAAAGAAAATTCTTTATCAGTTCCCTGTAAAAGAGGTTTGTATTGCCCTTCCCGGTTGGATAAACGCTCTGCCACTTGAACACTCACTAAGACAGAGCCTTAACGAAACGGTTAAAACCGCCTTCGACGGTATATATAAAATTAAAGACCTGTTTATGCTTGAAAAAGCCCTGAAAGACAATAAAAATGCCGAAACGGTTAAAATGGAATGCGTAAATCTCGGCACAGGCACAGCTCAGTATTCAATAACTGTAAACCGCGAACTTTTCTATTCTGTTATCACCGAAAATATAGACCTCAATATTAAGGATGACCGTGATTTAATGGAAACCTTAAAAGAGTTAGCTCTTATTAAAGAAGAGTATATGAGGGTTAAAAACGCGCTTGACGAGGTTGAGGCAACGGGTTACGGAATTGTTATGCCAAGAACCGAGGAGTTATCTCTTGAAGAGCCCGAAATTATGCACCAGGGCGGTCGCTATGGTGTAAGGCTTCGCGCTTCTGCCCCCTCTATCCATATGATGAGAGCAAACATTACTACCGAAATAAGCCCAATTGTCGGCAGCGAAAAACAAAGTGAAGATTTAATTAAATATCTACTTAGCGAGTTTGAAGACGATAAAACAAAAATTTGGAGTTCAAATATCTTTGGAAAATCACTTCATGAGCTTGTGAACGAAGGTCTAAACACCAAACTGTCGCGTATGCCTGGGGATGCAAGACTCAGAATTCAGGAAACTGTTGAAAGGGTAATAAACGAAGGCTGCAACGGTCTTGTCTGCATAATTATTTAAAATAATAAGGTGTGTCTTTCGACACACCTTTATTTTTGCTCTTTTATAAGAACCGAAACATCAAGAATACCACCCTGAAGGGCTGAATCTGAATTTTGAATTTTGGCGCCCGAAGCGATGTTTGTAGAGGCGAAATAAAGAGGATAACATCTATAGTTTTTAAACAGCTCTTCGCTTACAGAACGCGGGTTTTCTTCGGTAAATCCAAACTTTTTATTATATGCCGATACCGTGCCTGTAGGAGCAGAGAAGGGGATGATAATAATATCGTAGTAGGTGCTGTTAAACATATCCCTTATGGTATGAATAGGGGTTTCCTCAATATTCATAAAGCAGCTCAGTGTCTGTTGCCAGTGGGCCGCGAGCGACCTTGCGACAGATTCGGCGGAGGTGTCTTTTGGATATTTAATAGAAATGCTTTTCGGGACAATACCGTCAAGCACCTTTTGGTTGTAAATGGCCGATGCCGATAAAGCATCGTATTTTATATAGTCGGTTACCTTTGGCGCATTTTTAACCGATAAAACTTCGGGATAGAGAGTGTCTGCGGTTTTTTGGATAGCCGAAAGGTTTGAAGAGTACGAATTTTTATCGATTGAAGACAAAAAAGCCTGTCTTAACTCAATATCCATTCTTTCGCTGAAAAATACTGTGTAACAGGTATCTTCAGTCGATAGAATCTTAAACCCCGCATCAGAAATATCCTGATATTCATCGTTTGAAATATAAGCCAAGTCGGTGTTGTCAAGATTTAACATATCAATAGCGTTGTCTTTGCCGCAAGTGTAATAAATTCGCATTGAATTTGCTTCAAATTCGCCTCCAAAATCAAGATTTTTGGCAAGTCTTATAAGGAATTTAGATTCGGTAAGCCATTGTCTTACATAATAAGAGCCACACGCGGCAGTGGTTTCAATAGTTAGCCCGTATTTGCCTTTGCACGAATCAAAAAACTCTTTGTTACAAGGCATTGTAACGGCAGTTGTAAGCACCTTTTCAAATTCACCGTCTTCGTGGTCAAGCTCAATTTTTAATGTGTAATCATCTACCGCGGTAACGCCAAGAGAGGATACATTTTTATTTCCTTCGTAAATGTCCTTGGCGTTTATAATAGAAAAAAGTGAATTTGCAAACGGAGCTTTTGTTTTGGGGTCAATCGCACGTCTGAATGCAAACACATAATCGTGAGCGGTTACAGGTCCGCCTTTTACCCAAGCAGCTTGCTTTAACTTAAAAGTATAGGTGCTGTCGTCTTTGGTGTATGATTCTGCAGCCGAACAAACGATTTTCCCGTTTTTGTCGTAACGAAGCAAAGTATCGAAAAGTGAACGGACAACGGTTAATTCCTCATCGCTATCGGCAAGCTGAGGGTCGAGATTTGTGGGAACCGTGTCAAAATCAATATAAATAAAAGCATCTTTGTAATCATCGCCACAAGCGGTAAGGGTTAAACAAAGCAAAACCGCGCAAAGAATAAGACAAACAAACTTCTTAAAAATCATTTCTTTCATCCTAATAAAATTAATACATTAATTATATTATATGTTACTCATTTTTTCAACAAAAATATATGTAAAGAAAAATACTTGACAACAGTAGGTTTGTGTGGTAATATACGTGAGGCAAGAAATTATCTTGACAGGAGGGCTTGTCTTGGCTGCAAATCTATATGTTTCAGAACTGCTTGACCGTTACGGCGCTCTTTTGTCAGAAAAACAATACAGAATACTCGACGGTTATTACAATAACGACCTTTCACTTTCCGAAATTGCCGAAAACGAGGGAATAACCCGTCAAGGTGTAGGTGATTTCGTTAAACGAAGCGAAGCTCAGCTTTTGGAATTTGAAGAAAAGCTCGGCCTTTTAAAAACCGCTTCGGCTTTAAAAATTGCCGCTTCTAAAAATAATATAACCGAAATTTTAGATATAATAGAAAAACTTTAAAGGAGTGATACAAGGTGGCTTTTGACAGTCTGTCAGATAAACTAAACAGCGTCTTTAAAAAACTTCGTTCCAAGGGTAAAATCCGCGAAAACGATGTAAAAGAAATAATGCGCGAAATCCGCCTTGCTCTTCTCGAAGCCGATGTCAGCTACAAGGTTGCCAAAGATTTTACAAATTCAGTCGGCGAAAAATGTATTGGCGAAAAGGTAATGGAAAGCCTTACCCCCGCCCAAACGGTAATTAAAATTGTCAGAGATGAGCTTACTTCTCTTATGGGTGGAGAACAGGCGCGCCTTAAAACCGCCAACCGCATTCCCACAATTATAATGCTTTGCGGTCTTCAGGGTTCTGGTAAAACAACCCACGCCGCAAAACTTGCGAAACATCTTAAAGCAAAGGGTCATCGCCCCTTACTTGCCGCTTGCGACATCTATCGTCCCGCCGCAATCGACCAATTAAAAGTTCTTGGCGAACAAATCGGCGTTCCTGTTTTCGAAAAGGGAACCCAAAAGCCCGAAATTACCGCAAAACAGGCGGTAAGCTACGCAAGAGATTACGGTCACGACTTCCTTTTACTTGATACCGCAGGCCGTCTCCATATAGATACCGAACTTATGGAAGAGCTTCGCAGAATAACCAAAACGGTTGAGGTTGACAATATTCTTCTTGTTATTGACTCAATGGTGGGTCAAGATTCTGTAAATATCGCAAAATCCTTTAATGAAATTCTCGAAATTGACGGCGTAATTCTAACCAAGCTTGACGGTGATACGCGTGGCGGTGCGGCGCTTTCTGTTCGCGCTGTAACAGGCAAACCCATAATGTTTGCAGGCGTTGGTGAAAAGCTCGATGACCTCGATGAATTCCACCCCGACCGTATGGCTTCACGTATTCTCGGTATGGGTGACGTTCTTTCCTTAATTGAAAAGGTAGAAACCGAAATCGACGAGAAAAAAGCGCTCGAAGCCGCAAAGAAACTCGAACAAAACAAGTTCGATTTAAACGACCTTTTAGACCAGTTCCAACAAATCAAGAAAATGGGCGATATTAAAAGTCTGCTTTCAATGGTTCCGGGAATGAATAAAATAAAAGATGAAGATATTGATGAACGCGCAATGCTGAGAACCGAGGCCATAATTCAGTCTATGACCAAAAAAGAAAGGTCCAAGCCCGACCTTTTAAACGCCTCCCGCCGCAAAAGAATTGCCGCAGGCGCAGGTGTTACGGTTGAAGATGTAAACAAGCTTATGAAACAATATGAACAGATGAAAAAGATGTTCAAGCAAATGAACGGCAAGGGCGCAAAACGTCGACTGGGCAATATGAAAATGCCGGGCGGAATGCCCCCGGGTTTCCCGATGTAGTTAATTTAGAGTCTACTCTTAATTATATATAAAATTTTATGGAGGTGAATCAAAATGGCAGTTAAAATCAGACTTCGCAG
>JAZLEK010000002.1:0-42442 GCA_045615225.1 Acutalibacteraceae bacterium
AATTGCGCCTTCAGCAGCAGCGAAAGACTCGTGTCCTGCAAGGAAGCAGAAGCACTCGGTCTCATCAGAGAGGAGCATCTTCCCGAGGTTACCGTGGCCAAGACCAACCTTGCGGTTTTCAGCAACAGAACCGGGGATACAGAAAGCCTGGAGTCCGATACCGATAGCAGCAGCAGCGTCAGCAGCCTTTGTGCAACCCTTCTTGATTGCGATAGCGCAACCAACGGTGTAAGCCCACTTTGCATTCTCAAATGCGATAGGCTGAGTTTCTTCAACGATTTTATAGGGGTTGATGCCCTTTGCGTCACAGATTTCCTTACACTCGTCGATGGAGGAAATTCCGAACTCTTTAAGAGCGGCAAGGATTTTGGCCTCGCGTCTCTCATAACCTTCAAATTTAGCCATGTGACGTATCCTCCTTATTCTTTTCTCGGGTCGATATACTTAGCTGCATCAGCAAAGCGGCCGTATGTACCCTTGGACTTTTCATAAGCTTCGTTAGGCTCCATGCCCTTCTTGATGAAGTCGGTCATCTTGCCGAGAGAAACGAATTCGTATCCGATAACTTCGTCGTTTTCGTCAAGAGCCATTCTTGTGCAGTAGCCTTCGGTCATTTCGAGGTAACGAACACCCTTTGCCTTGGTGCCGTACATAGTACCAACCATAGAACGTTCGCCCTTACCGAGGTCTTCCATACCTGCGCCAATAACAAGTCCATCCTCAGAGAAAGCAGACTGGCTGCGGCCGTAAACGATCTGGAGGAAGAGTTCGCGCATAGCTGTATTGATAGCATCGCAAACGAGGTCGGTGTTAAGAGCTTCGAGTAAGGTTTTGCCGGGGAGGATTTCAGCAGCCATAGCTGCAGAGTGGGTCATACCCGAGCAACCGATAGTCTCAACGAGAGCCTCTTCAATAATTCCGTTCTTAACGTTGAGTGAAAGCTTACAAGCGCCCTGCTGAGGAGCACACCAGCCAACACCGTGAGTGTAAGCGGAAATATCGGTAATTTCTTTTGCCTGTACCCATCTGCCTTCTTCCGGAATGGGAGCGGGACCGTGTTTAGGACCCTTAGCAACGGTACACATGTTCTGAACTTCTACTGAATAATTCATTATGTATATTTCTCCTTTCGGTAGTTAGTTAAGACATACTCTTAACCATACAAAAATATTATATCAAAAAGAAAATAAAATTACAAGAGAAAACCGACGGTTTTCGATAAATTTTTAACAATATTGCATATTGTTTCATTTTATGGTATATTTTCCGTATAAAATGCATATTATAGATGGTGATGATTATGATATTTAAAACTATAGACCCAAGAAGTATTAAAGACAATTTAATAAAATGCCTTGCAGAAGAGTGGGCGCTGATAACCGCAGGAAGCGGCAATAACTATAATATGATGACAGCGTCGTGGGGTTTTTTCGGTGAAATGTGGGGAAACGACAGCATTGCTATGGTTGTCCGTCCTCAGCGTTATACAATGGAGTTCATCGATAATAACGATTATTTTACAGTTTCTTTTTACGGCGACAAAAAAGATATCCACAAAATTTGCGGAAGCAAGTCGGGCAGGGAAGTAAACAAAACAAAAGAAACGGGACTTACCCCTGTTTCGAATGATAAATATGTTTATTTCAAAGAAGCGCGAATGGTGATTATAGTCAAAAAACAGTTTGTACAACCAATGAGCGAAGACGCCTTCTCCGATAAGGCGGTAATTGACAAATGGTACCCCGAAAAAGATTATCATAATATGATAATCGGCAAAATCGAAAAGGTATTAATAGCAGAATAAAAAAGAGCAGGTTTAAAACCTGCTCTTTTAGTTTTAAAATTATCTGTTATTAATAAGTTTGGTGAGCTCAACGGGGTCAACAATCTTACCATCCTTATAAACACGCATATTGCCGGAAGCAATTTCGTCGATAAGGATAACTTCGTCGTTGTTGAAACCAAACTCAAACTTGATATCCCAAAGGTCAAGACCGATTGACTTAAGGTCGTCGGCAACAATTTTAGTAATAGCAAGGGTCTGAGCCTTCATAGATTCGAACATAGCGGGAGACATAACACCAAGAGCGGCAAGGCCTTCGCCTGTAACAAGGGGATCGCCTAAAGCGTCGTTCTTGAAGGTGCATTCAACATAACCGCCTTCAAGAGGAGTGCCGTCTTTGATATATTCGCCGTATCTGCGGATAAAGCTGCCTGTTGCAACAAGTCTGCAGATAACTTCAAGACCGTGGCCAAATGTAGTTGCGGGAAGAACTTCCATAGTTGCATCATCAACATTAGCAGAAACATAGTGGGTTTTGATTCCTGCTTTTTTAAGAAGCTCAAAATAATGAATGGAAGAGATAAGGTTAGCCTTACCGATACCTTCAATTGTGAGGCCTACAGAGTTTTCACCCGGATCAAAAACGCCGTCTTTACCGGTGCAATCGTCCTTGAATTTGAGCATTACGTTTCCGTTATCAAGAGAATAAACGTCCTTAGTTTTGCCTTGGTATATAAGTTTCATATTTTTCGCTCCTTTAAAGCTTTTAAATTACGTGAAATATTATATCACAATGTTTTAAAAAAATATAGTTTTTTTTATAAATTTATTTTATAAAATTTTTGTCATAAAAGGCAGAAATTTTATACATAGTCAATAACTTCAACCACACCGCTTGAATGAT
This sequence comes from Acutalibacteraceae bacterium, assembly GCA_045615225.1. Classification (GTDB taxonomy): domain Bacteria; phylum Bacillota; class Clostridia; order Oscillospirales; family Acutalibacteraceae; genus SFWF01. Next base: position 2,688 of record JAZLEK010000002.1, read on the forward strand.
AGAGAGAAGGGGTGACCAGAATGGAATAGCCGCTGCCCGAAGGACAGGTCCATTCAACCATACTTTTACGCGGAACGGCACAGGAAGCAAGTAACATCATAATTGCGCCGCCGTGCATAACAACCGCGGCGTGCTCGGCGCCCTTAGCCATCATATCACGAACAATTTCGTTAAGCCCAACACAAAGTCTTTTTGCAAAGTCGGTATTGTCTTCTCCGTTTGGAGCCGCGGTAATTCTGCCTGCCGCCCAATCGGCATAAGAGGGAAGAAGTTCAAGCTCGTTGGCGGTTTTGCCTTCAAAATCGCCAAAATCAATCTCTCTCATATTGTCAACAGTCTGAATATCGTGATTAGGGTAAAGAATAGCTGCAGACTGTTTGCACCTAAGCATTGGGCTTGAATAGACAGCATCGACCCTTGGGTAATCGGTTTCTTCCTTTAAGCGTCTGAGTTCGGCAACACCTGCCGCGGCCAAAGGTAAATCGGTAGAACCAATATATTGTTGTTTAAGGTTACCTTCTGTAAGCCCATGTCGAATAAGATGAATTTTAAATGTTTTCATATAAATCTCCTAAAAGATTGAAAATTATTGTGTTCGAAACAAGCATTCCCTTATCGGTAAGGGATATGCGGTTATCATCTGCAATACAAAAACCGTGCTTTGAAAGATTTTCAGCTTTTTTTAGAATAAGTTTATCTATCGGCTTTTTGAATTTTTCTTCAAATTCTTTAAAAATGAGTCCGCGCGAAAGCCTTAAGGATAGCATAATAAATTCTGCCTCATCTCCGCCCTTGCCGTCAGAAAAGGTTTGGGGAGAGTCTATAAAGGCGTTAATATCGCGGTCATAATAAAACCTTTCGCCCTCAAAAAACGAATGGGCCGCAGGGCCTATACCAATATATTCTTCCTGAAGCCAATAACGGTTGTTGTGTCGGCTCTCACAACCTTTTTTAGCAAAGTTGGAAATTTCATAGTGCTCAAAGTCTGCCGCTTCAAGCATCTCGCAAAGCATAAGATATTGGTCGGATGTTTCTTCATCGTTTGGTACACTTATTTTCATCAAATCAAAAGGAGTGCCCTTTTCAACCTTTAAAATATAAGCCGAAATATGTTCGGTATTAAGGCTTAGGATACCGTCGATACTTTTTTGTAAGGATTCTTTGGTACTGTTTGGAAGCCCTATCATAATATCTGCAGAAATATTATTAATACCCACTTTTCGCGCTATATCAACAGCATTTTTTGCATCTTGAGCATTGTGTCTTCTGCCAAGCACACAAAGTTCATTTTCAAGGCATGATTGCACACCTATAGAGACTCGGTTTACACCAAGCTTTGCAGCACAAGTTAAGAATTCAAAAAGATTATCTCCCGGGTTAACCTCAACGGTAATTTCGGCAGTATCAAGCAGATTGAAACTGTTTTTAACGGCGCTGAAAATTGCTGTAAGCTCACTTTCGCTTAAAAGGGAAGGGGTGCCGCCACCAATGTACAGAGTGTCAATGGGGCGAGCTGTACGCTCACCCCATTTTTGAATTTCTTTACATAGACTTTCTATATACCTTTGCTTAATATCGCTTTGCGGAACAACAGAATAAAAGTCACAATAATTGCATTTTTTAACGCAAAAAGGTATATGTATATAAAGCCCTAAAGTATTATTAATCAAGGATTTCTCCAATGCAGCTTCCGGGAATAGCGGCAGCGTTAGCTTCGTCTGTATCAAGGTGCATTGCAAGAGCATAGCTGTCGGAAACACGAGCTACTACATCGCCGAAAATAAGAGCGCGGCCTTCGGTAGGGATTTTAACCGATACAATCTGAGAATCGGTAATACCGTACTTCTCTGCATCAGCGGTTGTCATATGAATATGACGCTTAGCGGCAATAACACCCTCAAGTAGTTCAACTTCGCCTGCGGGACCGATAAGTTTACAAGCGCCGCTTCCTGCGATATCACCTGACTCGCGAATGGGAGCCTTAACACCGATAGCGCGTGCATCGGTAAGAGAAAGTTCAATTTGAGTAGCCTTGCGACAAGGACCAAGGATAGAAACTCCTGCAAGCTCTTTCTTGGGGCCTACAACGGTAACACGCTCTTCACAAGCGTACTGACCGGGCTGAGAAAGGTCCTTTTTAGGGGTGAGCTTGTAACCCTTACCGAAAAGGATTTCAAGGTGTTCTTCACTAACGTGCACGTGACGTGCGGAAATTTCAACTAATACTTCTTTTTTCATATCTTTATCTCCTTAAAAGAATTCGTATATTCTAATTGTACACAACAATTACAAATATTTCAAGAGTTTTGAAAAAAATAAACGGACGGTTTAACCGTCCGTTTAAAGTTTAATTAAGCTTCAGAGATAGCCTCAACAGGACAACCTGCTGCACAAGCGCCGCAATCGATGCACTTGTCGGGGTCGATTACGAACTTGCCATCGCCTTCGGAGATAGCTTCAACGGGACAACCTGCTGCGCAAGCGCCACAGCTGATGCAATCGTCGGAAATTTTGTATGCCATTTAAATACACCTCCTTGTGTCTAAATTCATTTTAACATATTTTCATTAAAAAGCAAGTGAAAACTTGCAAAAAATGTCGGAAAGTTATTCCGTGTCCTCTTCTTTAATTTGTACGGGTTTTTTATTCTTCCCGCGGGAAAGAAGAGTAACGTCACTTCTGTGTATTTTAATAGGAGCGGCGTTTTCACCGATTCTCACATATAAATTACCTGTTAAGGGATTTTCGTCAACAACAATTCCGTCTCCGCTTTTGGTCTTAACGAGCGAGCCTATCGGAGGGGTAATAGAATTTAAATATTCATAAGCATCCTGCTCATATTTAAGACAACACATAAGTCTTCCGCAGCTTCCCGAAATTTTGGTGGGGTTAAGGGAAAGACCTTGTTCTTTTGCCATCTTAATTGAAACAGGCTGAAAATCGTCAAGGAAACGGGCGCAACAAAAAGGTTGACCGCAAATCCCAAGTCCGCCGAGCATCTTTGCTTCGTCGCGCACACCAATTTGTCTAAGTTCAATTCGTGTGTGAAGGGCGGCCGCAAGGTCTTTTACGAGTTCGCGAAAATCTACTCGGCCGTCACTTGTGAAATAAAATAAAATTTTTGTTCCGTCAAAGGCGTATTCGGCATCGACAAGCTTCATATCAAGACCGCGCTCAATTACCTTTTTTTCGCAAAGCTTAAAGGCTTCGGCGGCCTTCTTGCGGTTTTCCTCAACCTTCTTTTTATCAATGGCATCGGCAAGGCGTAAAACCTTTTTAAGCGGCTTTACAATTTTGTCGTCGTCAACAGATTTTACTTCTTCTGAAACGGTAGCGCACTCAATACCCTTTGATGTTTCAACAACAACAAGGTCGCCGACCTTTGCATTAACGCCTGCGGGGTCAAAGAAATAAGCGCGTCCGTCTACTTTAAATTTAACAGAGATTACCTCGGTCATAAATTCCTCTTTCTTCATTTATTTGTCCTTTACAGCCGAAAGCTTTGAAGCAAGGGCGGTAAAAAACAAACTCAGATTTATATTTGTGTGGAGTGTGGGGATAAGTTCACTTAAAGAATCATACATTTTTGCATATTCTCTTGCAGTTTCAGTTAAATGCTGTGATTTTTTTATTTTTGCTATAAGAAGTTCGCTTAGCTCTTCGGCAAACTTAATAGCTTCGGGTCGGTCCTTTTCAATGGGAACGGTGTGAAGCATTGCCGAAAGGGCAGAGCCTCGCTGGATAGCATCTAAAAAGTCGTGGGCAATTGCGCGCCCCACGCTGTCCGATTTTGCGCCGAGCCTTAAAAGCGCCTTACCAATGTTGTTTTTTTCTTCCTTTAGTAAGGCTTCGGCCTCTTCTTTGTCAACATTGTGCTTTGTTACAAGATAATCGGTAGCCTCATCGAGCGTGGGTGAAAAAAGCGAAAACACAACACAACGCGAAACAACCGTTTCCAAAAGCGCTTCGGTAGACGGGGTTACAAGAATAAACAAAACATCGCTCGGCGGTTCTTCAAGCACCTTTAAAAGCGAATTTTGCGCTTGGGGGTTCATAGTGTTTGCCTGCTCAATTATAAAAACTCTGCGTTTTGCAGTATGCGCCGAATGGTATGCGGTTGTGCGCAAAGCGCGTATTTGGTCAACCGCAATATTTTTCTTTTTTTCTTCGGGCGCTACAGTTTCAATATCGGGGTGGGTGCCGATGTCGGCTAAGTGACAGTTTCGGCAAGCCGAGCAAGGTCTGTTTTCTTCATCGCAAACCGAAACCTTGGCGAGATACCTGGCAAGCGTTCTTTTGCCTGTGCCAATATCACCCTCAATTATAACGGCGTGGGGTAGTCGGTCGGTGGCTATAAACGACTCGACGGCCTCTTTTACACGTCTATTTGCAACAAGGGGGAAACTCATAGCACAAAACCAACTTTTTTCATAGCCTTTGATAGTGTGCGACGTGCAACATATTCAGCCTTCTCGGCGCCCTCGCGATAAAGAGCCTCTAAGGCGGATTTATCTTTGATTATTGCTTCATAACGCTCTCTGATAGGACGAAGCTCTTCAACAACGGCTTCACCAACAGCCATTTTAAAGTCGCCATAGCCCTTGCCTTCAAATTCGGCAGTTATAGCGTCAGCGGTTTTACCTGTAACGGCGGAATAAATACCGATAAGGTTGTTAATGCCAAGCTTTTCCTCGCCAATGCATACTTTTGCCTCACTATCGGTAACTGCGCGCTTGAACTTACGCATAATTGCATCGGGGTCGTCAAGGATAGCAACCCAAGAATTAAGGTTTTCGTCAGATTTAGACATTTTCTTTGTGGGGTCCTGAAGCGACATAACGCGCGCGCCCACCTTTGCAATATAAGGCTCGGGTACCGTGAAAACATCGCCGTAAATTCCGTTGAAACGCTCGGCTATATCGCGGGCAATTTCCAAATGCTGTTTCTGGTCGGCGCCAACGGGAACAAAGTCGGGCTTATAAAGTAAAATATCAGCCGCCATTAAAACAGGGTAGGAGAAAAGTCCAACGTTAACGTTGTCGGCATGCTTTGCCGATTTGTCTTTAAACTGTGTCATTCTCGACATTTCACCGAACTGTGTGTAACAGGAAAGAAGCCAAGCAAGCTGACTGTGTGCGGCAACGTGCGACTGAATGAATAGGGTGGATTTTTCAGTATCAAGACCAAGCGCGAGCATTAAAGCGTAGGTTGAATATATTTGTTGTCTTAGCTTTGCGGGCTCCTGACGTACCGTTATAGCGTGAAGGTCGGCAACCGCAAAGGTGCAGTCGAACTCTTCTTGCATATTAAGCCAATTTTTAAGGGCGCCTAAGTAATTGCCTAAAGTGAGCATACCGCTGGGCTGAATACAACTTAAAACTTTCTTTTTTTGGATTTCTTCCATATCTAAAACCTCAAGACTAAATTTATACAGTTTATATTATACTACAATAATCGAGCTTCGGCAAGAGTTAAATAATATAATTCTTTTTAGCATTTTATGTTGTAAACCGGAAGAAAATTTGTTATAATAAAACAAACTATATTCTAAGGAGAGTTAAAATGGTAAAAGTAGTACTACTTGCACACACTCCAAATCCCGAAGCCACCGTTGCTGCGGCGGCAAAACTTTGCTATTCGGCATCTACTATTGAGGGCATCAGAGAGGGGCTTACCCCCGAAAAAACTGCCTCTTTTGTTGAGATGCTCGCCGAAATCGGTCACGAAAGCCCGATTGAACACGTTTCCTTCACCTTTGGTGTAGAGGGAATTTCCCGCGCCTGTTCCCATCAGCTTGTGCGCCACAGAATAGCTTCCTATTCTCAAAAGAGCCAACGCTATGTTAACGAAGATTCTTTCGAATATGTAATTCCGCCCGAGGTTGAAAAAATTCCCGAAGCCAAGGAAGAATTTATTCGTCAGATGAAGGCAATTGACGAAGGCTATAAACAACTTGCCGAACTTCTTACTGCAAAGCATACAGAAGCCTTTATGGCCGAAGGACTTGATGAAAAAACCGCAATCCAAAAGGCCAAGAAAAAGGCTATTGAGGATGCCCGTTTCCTCCTTCCCAACGCTTGCGAAACAAAAATTGTTGTTACAATGAACGCAAGAAGTCTTATGAACTTCTTCCGCCACCGCTGTTGCAACCGCGCCCAATGGGAAATTAAAGAGGTTGCAGACCAGATGTTAAAACTTGTGTTAGAGGTTGCGCCCAATCTCTTTAAAAATGCGGGTCCTTCCTGTGTTTCGGGCGGTTGTCCCGAAGGCAAAATGACCTGTGGGAAAATTAAAGATGTTCGCGAATTTTATAGCCGGAGCATTTAAACCCGAACCCGCCTCAAAGGGCGGTTTTTAGGGTGCTTTTGGCTCATCGTCGCACATAGGCGACAGCCTTATATGTTCCTCTTCACCAAAATCTCCACAAAAAATCGCACCTTTTAGGTCGTAGAATTTTGTGGCAAAAGGTTTTTTCAGTGGATAAGGAACAAAACGCAGCAAATACTTTCGTATTTGTGAGTATTTTGACAAAATCCAGAGGAAAAAACTTGCCCCAAAATCGAGTTTAGGTTTAAATGCTCTGGCTACAAGGATATGAAATAATTATGGGAAAACTAATTGTTATAGAGGGCCTTGACGGAAGCGGAAAATCAACCCAGCTCAGTCTTTTGCCCGAAGCCTTAAAGAAAAGTGGAATTGATTCAAAAAGCGTATCTTTTCCTTGCTATGAAGATGACTCTTCCGCCCTTATAAAAATGTATCTTGCGGGTCAATTCGGCTCAAAGCCGGGGGATGTAAATGCATTTGCGGCTTCTTGCTTTTATGCTGTTGACCGTTTTGCCTCTTTTAAAAAGGATTGGGGCAAATATTATAATGACGGCGGTGTAATTGTATCGGGCAGATACACAACCTCAAACGCAGTTCATCAGTGTTCCAAGCTTCCAAAAGAAGAATGGAAAGACTTTTTAGATTGGCTTTATGATTTTGAATACACTAAGCTCTCAATACCAAAGCCCGATAAGGTTATTTTTCTTGATATGCCCACCGAAGTTTCTCAAAAGCTTCTCGACAACCGATATGAGAGCGACGGCGGACATAAGGATATTCACGAACAGGATATTGAATACCTTAACCGTTGCAGAGAGGCGGCAGTATTCACCGCAGACTATTCGGGCTGGGTAAAAATTTCTTGCGCAAAGGACGGCGAGCCTCGCTCTATTGAGGATATTGCCGCCGATGTTTTGGCAGAAACTTTAAAGGTTTTATAAAGGAGTAAAATATGGTTTATGTATTTTTAGCCGATGGCTTTGAAGAGGCCGAAGCACTCGTTACCGTAGATATACTTCGCAGAGCAGGTAGAAAGGTTACCTGCGTGGGTGTAGATAAAAAAGAAATTGTCGGCGCCCACGGTATAAAAATCACAGCAGATATCAAAACAGGTGAATTTGCTCCCGTAGAATTTGAGGGTGTCGTTTTACCGGGCGGTATGCCCGGCACCCGCAATCTTATGGCAAATGCAACTGTATGTAATGCCGCGAAAACCGCCTTTAAGAAAGGTAAGCTTGTTGCGGCTATTTGCGCCGCGCCTGCCGTGCTTGGCAACCTTGGAATTTTAAAGGGCAAAGCGGCAACCTGTTATCCTGGTTTTGAAGACCAGCTTCTTGGCGCGCGCTATGTAAACGCGCCCACGGTTACAGACTCGAATGTTATAACCGCAAGGGGAGCCGGCGCGGTTTTTGATTTCGGCTTTGCCATTGTCGATTTTCTTGAGGGTAACAGAGATTTATCAAATGAACTCAGGGAGAGTATGCAATGCGCCCGATAGATATACGAGGCTATAAACAGGACCTTCGCGCGCGCTCTAAAGAGAGAAGACGAAATATGAAAAGCGAGGAAAAGCAACTGCTTGATAAGGCTGTTGCCGATAATGTGCGCCGTCTTAAAGAATACCGCCCCGCAAATACTATTCTTATATATATGTCAACGCCCATAGAGGTAGACACAATAGGAATAATCAAAAACGCCTGGGCAGACGGGAAAAGGGTTGCGGTTCCGCGCTGTATTCCCGACACAAGAGATATGGAATTCCATTATATAGATAATCTTGAGAGCCTGTCGGTAGGTTCCTTTTCGGTGCTTGAACCCGACGAGTCGCTTCCCATAGTCACAGATTTTTCGGGTTGTCTTATGATAGTCCCCGGTATGCATTTTGATATGAAGGGTTACCGCATCGGCTACGGAAAAGGCTATTATGACAGATATATGGTACGATTTACGGGAATTTCCGCTGGAATTTGCTATTCTGGCGAACTTAAACCCTTTTTATACCACGGCAGATATGACCGCCACGTAGATATTGTTGTAACCGATAAAAGAATAAAAACTTGCAACAAATAGGAAGAAGATTATGAGTAAAAAGAATTTTAAATTTATAATTTTTGGGGCAATAGCCGTAATTTTGGTTGCTGTTATAATAGTAACTGTTGCGGTTGTTTCCGATTATAACGGAAGTTCCCGAAACGGAGATATTTGCAAGATAACAATACCGCAAGGCTCTTCTGTGTCGGCTATTGCAAATATTCTTGAGGAAAACGGGGCAATAGACAGCGCCCTTGCTTTCAGAATATATTCAAAGCTTGCAAGTACCGAATCAAAATACCGTTTCGGCAGCTATGAATTCAAAAACGATATTGGATTTGAAGAAATCACAAAGCTTCTTGCCACAAAGGGTCAAAAGGCAGAAACTAAAAAGGTAACAATACCCGAAGGCACAGGTATTTATGACTATACTAAAAATGTAAACAAAAAGAATGTCACTGTTCCGGGTATTGCAACGCTGCTTGAAAAGGCGGGGGTCTGTGATAAAGAATCTTTTTTTGAAGCTTTAAAAGAAGTGCCTTTGGACAGTAAACTACTTAAAAATGCAAACAGCGAAAAGGCATATGTTGCACTTGAGGGCTATCTTTTCCCCGATACTTATGAATTTTATGTTGGTGAGGATTCCAAAAAATTTGCAAAGCTTGCTATTGAAAAAATGATTAAAAAAGCCGAAGAGGTTATAACCGACGATATGTATAAAAGAGCAACCGAGTTAGGCTACACCATGAACGAAATACTTACAATGGCTTCAATAGTTCAAATGGAATCGGGTCAGAACAGTAGTGAGATGGCAAATGTTGCTGGTGTGTTTTATAATCGCCTTAAAAGCAGTCCCACTTCATCTCTTGGCTCTTCACCCACCATATATTACGGCGATGCTTTCAAAAACGATGACGGACGTTATCACACACAGGCAGACAATCAGTTTATGGCGATAAGCGGCTTTCCCCCAGGACCTCTTTGTTCTCCGGGCGAAGCGGCAATAAAAGCAGCCCTTTATCCTACTGAAAATACACCTTATTTTTATTTTGTTACCGATAAAAACGGTAAATTCTATTATCATAAAACATCGGCGGAACAAAGCATTACAATAAACCGTCTGCAGAGTGAAGGAAACTGGATATATGAATACTTCAATTAATAAAGATTTTTTACCCGAACTGCTTTGCCCGGCGGGAGATTTAACAAGACTTAAAACCGCGGTCGACTTCGGCGCCGATGCAGTCTATATTGCGGGCGAAGAATTCGGTATGCGCACGGCCGCGTCTAATTTTGGCGAAGAGGCTATGCGAGAAGGAATTAAATATGCTCACGAACGTGGTGTAAAGGTTCACGTTGCCTGCAACACACTTCCTCATAACGACGAAATTTGTAGAATTCCCGCTTTTTTAGAGCTGGTACAAGATGCGGGCGCAGATGCCGTAATTGCGGCCGACCTCGGCACTATCGGTATGGTTAAAAAATATGCTCCTAAGTGTGAGCTTCACGTGTCTGTACAGTCGGGCATTGTGAATTACGAAACCGCAAACGCCTTTTATAACCTCGGCGCAAACCGAATTGTTACGGCAAGAGAGTTATCCCTTGCCGAAATTGCAGAAATCAGAGCAAAAACACCAAAAGATTTAATGATAGAATGTTTTGTTCACGGGGCAATGTGTGTATCGTTTTCTGCAAGATGTTTGCTGTCTTCTTATATGACGGGCAGAGATGCCAACAGAGGCGACTGCGCTCAGCCTTGCCGCTGGTCATATTCTTTAGTTGAAGAAAATCGTGAAGGACAGCATTTTGATATTACCGAAACCGATAAGGGCACCTATATCTTAAATGCAAACGATATGTGTATGGCGGAGCATTTAAAAGAAATGCGCGATGCGGGTATTGGCAGCCTTAAAATTGAGGGCAGAGCAAAATCACAATACTATGTTGCAGTTACCGCTAATGCATATCGCGGCGCTCTCGATAGCCTTAAGGGCGCGGGGGATGATTGGAAGCTTCCGTCTTGGGTTAGTGAAGAGCTTAATAAAATAAGCCACCGCAATTATTCAACAGGTTTTTATTATGGAAGACCTGAAAATGCCCAAACCTATTCTAATGCGGGTTATGTAAGAGATTATGCCGTTGCCGCAACGGTCGACGGATATGAAAACGGAATGATTATTGCCACTTTGAAAAATAAGTTCTGGCGAGGACAAACCCTCGATTGTTTAGAGCCTATGTCGGCACCCTTTGAGGTGTTAGCTGCCGAGCTTTTTGACGGAGAGGGAAATCCTATAGAATCTGCCCCCCATCCTATGATGACAATTAAAATTCCCTTTGACAGACCCGTTAAGGTCGGCTCAATGCTTCGAATGAAATGTGATTAATTAAAACCTCCTGTGTCAACAATAAACACAGGAGGTTTTTTTTATGAGCATATCTTATAAAAGAATAGCCGTCTGTTATTTTCTTATAGTATCGCTTTTGTTTATATGCGCTTTCAGGGTGTTTGCGATTATGAGCCGAGAAGATTATAAACAGGCGGCCGAACAGGTAAGTCGTAGGGTAATTACCCTTGATAATAGCCGCGGTACAATTTTCGATACAAATATGAATAGGCTAACTAACACCAAGGAAATATATTACGCCGTTATTTTCGATGAGCCAAAGGCGATGGCGACCCTTTATAATTATATGTCGTCCGAAGAAATAAACTCGGTGGCACAGGAAATAAGACAAAATGGCTTTGCCTTAAGACCTTTTGCGCGAGAAATCGTTTGCGACGGCATATACTCTGTAAAGGCGTATATGGACAAGGATGACAGTCTTCTTGCCAAGCATATAATAGGCTATACCGATTCCTTAGGAGTGGGTGTTTGCGGACTTGAATCTTCCTTTGAAGAAATGCTTAAATGTGAAGATAAAAACCAAATATCCTTCAGCGTAAACGGACAGGGAAAGGTTATTACGGGCTATAATCCTGAGCTGAGTTATAATTACGAGGTTCAAAACAGTGGAATAAAAACTACAATTAATAAGGAAATTCAACAAATTACCGAACAACAGGCAATGAAAATAAATTGCGGCGCGGTGGTTGTTTGCGAAATATCAACGGGTAAAATCCGCGCCTTAGTAAGCCGCCCGGACTATAAGCTGACCGACCTTGCATCAGCTCTTGAAAATCAAAACGAACCTCTTTTAAACAGGGCCCTTTGTACCTATAATATAGGTTCGGTTTTCAAGCCCTTAATTGCCGCGGCGGGATATGAAGAGGGGAAAAGCCTTACGATAGACTGCAAAGGCTATGTGAGTATTGACGGTCTTACCTTTGCCTGTCACAAGCTCGGCGGTCACGGCGAGGTTAATTTGAGCACAGCGCTGAAATTCTCCTGCAACTCTTTTTTCTATAATTTTATTCAGTCGCTAAGTATGGATTCAGTCTTCAGACTGTCTAAACTTGCGGGTATAAACAGCGAGATTTTCCTGTGTGATAACTTGTCGACAAAAGGCGGAAACCTTGGAAGTACAAATATTAATGCGCTCACAAAAAGGGAACTCGCCAATATTTCAATAGGACAAGGACAGCTTCTTACTTCTCCCGTAGCAATTACAAATTTATATATGGCAATAGCGTCGGGCGGAAGTTACAGAATGCCGTCACTTATAGAGGGCAGAGTAGAAGACGGAACAATAAAGGAGGAAGCTCTGCTACCTAAAAAAGTGAAGCTCTTTTCAGGCTCAACCGCAAATAAGCTGAAAGCCGATCTTCTTTCTGTTTTAGATGAAGACGGCACAGGCAAGGCGGCAAAGCCAAAAACCGTAGATGCGGCGGGGAAAACGGGCACAGCGCAAACAGGTGTGATAAAAGGGGGCAAAAAGGTCACAAATTCTTGGTTTTGCGGATTTTTCCCCTTTGATAATCCTAAATATGCCGTAACGGTATTGTCCGAAAACGCAAAGGGTGGCTGCGGCGATATATTTGCCGGAATAGCCGATGGTATCACTCAATATGAAATAAACCGACGGTATTGATTTACTGTCGGTTTTTTGTTAAAATACAAATGAGGTGGTATTAATATGCAAAAATTTGAAATAGAGCATAAATTTCTTATAAAGAAGCCTGATGAAGCTTTGCTAAAAGAATCAGTTGACATCCGTATACTTGAAATTGCCCAAACATATACCACTGAGGGTTCGCGTATAAGAAGAGTAGAAGAAAAAGGACAAATTACATATATAAAAACGGTCAAAAAGCATATTTCCGACCTTGTAAGACTTGAAACCGAAGAGGAAATAACACTACAAGAGTTTGAGGCGCTTTTAAAATTAAAGCAACCCGACACCATAACCCTTAACAAGACAAGATATATCTACCCCTATAAGAATAAAAACATTGAAATAGATATTTTCCCTTTTTGGCAAAACCAAGCCTTCTTAGAGGTTGAGCTTGAAAGTGAACGTGATACCTTTGAACTGCCTGATTTTGTTGAGGTGATAAGGGAAGTAACAAGCGATAAAGCTTACAGGAACTATTCGTTATCGAAAAAATTTCCAAAAGAAGAAAATTATTGAAACCTTTTGAGTATTTAAATTGTGTTATTAGTGAAAGAGGGTGAAGCGATGCAACAAAAATTCCCCAACGGTATGACCATAGATACTGTTTTCGACAAATACAGTAATACCGTTTACCGCTTGGCGTATGCCAGGGTCGGCAACAAATATGACGCAGAAGATATATTGCAAACGGTTTTCTTAAAGCTCTGCAGAGCGAATATATCTTTTAATGACGGTGAGCACCTTAAAGCCTGGCTTTTAAGGGTTACGGTAAACAACTCCAATAATTTGCTCAAATCTGCCTATTGGCGCCTTACCGATGCGCTCGACAGTAATATTACTGTGCCCACCCACGAGGTAAGCGAGGTTTACCTTGAGGTTGCAAAGCTTCCTCTAAAATACCGTACGGTAGTTCATTTGCATTATTATGAAGGCTATTCCTGTGCCGAAATTGCCGAAATTACGGCCACAAACGAGGCAACCGTAAAAACCCGACTTAAAAGAGCAAGGGAAAAGCTTCAAAATGTTCTGAAAGGAGAAGAAATCAATGTTTAAAGATATGTACTCAAAAGATAACGAACAAATTGTCCCCGATGAAGCAACCAAAAGATATATTAAATCAAAGCTTATCGAAGAAGACAGAAAATCAAAGACAAAAATTAACTTAAATGCAATTATTGCAACGGCTCTTAGCCTTGTTTTAGCGGTTGGCGTAACCTTTATAGCAAAAAATCCTGCACCTCAAAATAATTATATAGGTGATGCGGCGCTTCTCGAAAATATGACCTATGACGGAATTTATGAGTCTATAAATTCCCGTATATCAAATGACAACAATTTTATCGGGTATATTACCGATGGCATAGCCTTTTTAACGGGCAGTCTTGCAAGAGATGACGTGGGAACAGCTCAGCCCGAATCATCAAACTCAGGCGCAGACCTGGGTGAAGGCACCACAGGCACAGGCGACCCGGGTGAGTCTTCAACCACCAATAATCAGGTTCAGGGTGTCGATGAAGCAGACCTTGTTAAAAACGACGGTAAATATATCTATTCGGTTAAGGACGGCAACCTTATCGTTACCGATTCTAACGACGGGGACCCAAAAGTTGTAACCAAAAAGGGTCTTACCGACAAAGGCGAAACGGTATGCGGACTTTTTGTAAATGGCGACCGCATGGCTGTGCTTCTTAACAGTTACAGATATGGCGATATCTATATAAGACTTCTCGTTTTAGATATTACTGATAAAGAAAATATAAATGTGTTAAGCGATAAAAAGCAGGACGGATATTACACCAATTCCCGTATGATAGACGGCACTGTTTATATGCTTTCAAACCATTCGGTAAGAAATAACGATATAGCAAAATCAAAACCCGAAACCTATGTTCCCTGTGTTGACGGGGTTACGCTTCCTGCCGACAATATCTGTGTTATTGAAGAATTCGAAACCCCAAGTTATCTTGTTATTTCTTCGGTTGACCTTGAAAGCGGTGAAATTGTTGACAACACCGCAATTCTCGGCGGCGCCGAAAATGTTTACTGTAACAGCGAACATCTTTACTATACCTTCTCGAAATATGGGAAATTCGAAACCGATAACCAAGTTGAATACAAAACCGAAACAACCATAGTTAAGCTCAGCCTTGAAAAAAGAAAAATTAAAACGGTTGCAACCGGCAAGGTTGAGGGCAGACTTCTTAACCAGTTTTCAATGGACGAATATGACGGAAATCTCAGAGTTGTTACAACACTTGACAGAGCAGTAACCTCAAGACAACCCTCATATTTTAACGGTGTTGTGTCGGGCACTTCCAAAAACGCTCTTTATGTGCTTGACAAAGACTTAAAGCAAATCGGCGCAATAGAAAATCTTGCCGAGGGAGAAAGAGTTTATTCGGTTCGTTTCGACGGTGAAATCGGTTACTTTGTAACCTTCCGTCAGGTCGACCCCCTCTTTACGGTAGACCTTTCTAACCCCAAAGAGCCCAAAATCTTAAGCGAACTCAAAATTCCCGGATTCTCGGAATATCTCCACCCCTACGGCGAAGGCAGACTCTTCGGCTTTGGCAAATCTGCAACCGAACAGGGCTCTGTTACAGGCCTTAAAATTTCAATGTTCGATGTAAGCGACCCCTCAAATGTTACCGAGCTTCATTTATTATCGGTTCCTGCCGAATGGTCCGAAGCAAGTGAAGACCATAAAGCAATTATGGTTGACCACAATAAAAATATTATAGCCTTCTTAGCCGCCGACAACTATGCCAAAACAAGACTTTTTGTTTACGGTTACAGCGAAGGAAACGGCTTCTTTAAAAGAGCCGAAAGCTTTGTTGACGACAGCTATCATTTCGGCACCCGTTTTGTCTGGATAAACGACCATTTCTATCTCGTCAGCCAAAAGGGAATAACAACATTCTCTCTTGAAACTTTCGAAAAACTGACATTCCTCACATATTAATATAAAAATACCGAGCGTTACGCTCGGTATTTTTATGTTCTTATAATTGCGAAATTGTATGCGTCAAGGGTAAGGGTGTTGCCGTTTGGTTTGTTCCCGTAGAGAACCTCACCGTCTTTAAATCTTTCGGGGATTTCTATAGTATCCGCATTACACCAACGGTTTGTTGCAATTAAAATTTCGCTGTCTTTGTCTTTGCGGACATACGCCATAGAGCCGAGACCCGATAAAACAGGGAAGAACTCTCCACTTTTAAATACAGCGTTTTCTTTACGTAGAGTGCCAAGCCACTTATAAAAGTCTATTAGCTCTGTGTCCTCATTGCCCCAAGGGTAAGTTCCTCGGCAGAACGGGTCGCCAAAGCCCTGCATACCTGCCTCATCTCCGTAATAAAGTGAGGGCACACCGGGGAGTGTATACTGTATAACCGATGCTAATTTTTGTTTTGCCTTTGCGAGATTATACTCTTCATTACTTAGTGTAAAATGCGATTGCTCGGCACGGGTAGCAGGGTAATATTTTGCGCCAAGACGGGTTAAAAGCCTTGGGGTATCGTGGGTGCCAAGATGGTTCATAAGTACGTCTATAGACTCTTTCGGGTAGTTTTCCAAAACCGAAGAAACCGCCTTTATAAAATCCTTTCCGTCACCGCCGTTTACATAGCTAATAATAGCATCGGCAAAGGGATAATTCATAACCGAGTCGAGCTGTTTGCCCCTTAAATATCTTCTTCTGTAACCGTAGCTTATTTTGTTGGTAGCGTCTTCCCAAACCTCTCCAAGCAAGAAGCCTTCAGGGTTTTCTGCTTTAATAGCAGAGCGTATATTGTCTAAAATACTGTCAGGCAATTCGTCGGCAACGTCAAGCCGCCAACCCTTTACACCCTTTCGCATCCAGTGGCGGATAACGCCGTTTTCGCCCGTAATATAATCGTCAAAGGAGGGTTCTTCTTCTACCGTTTCGGGAAGAGTTAATACACCCCACCAGGAATGATACTTATCAGGCCAATTCAAAAATTTAAACCACTTGAAGTAGGGGGAGTCTTGGTCGTTATATGCTCCGCCGTCACCATATCTGCCGTATTTGTTGAAGTATATGCTGTCATCACCGGTATGGGAGAAAACACCGTCTAAAATTACCGAAATACCAAGCTTTTCGGCATCATTGCAAAGGATTTCAAGGTCTTTTTCATCACCGAGCAGACTATCAATTTTAAAATAGTCGGCAGTATTGTATCTGTGGTTTGAATGGGCCTCAAAAATCGGGTTTAAATATATACAGGTAACCCCAAGAGATGCAAGGTAGGGAAGTTTTTCAAGGATACCCTCAAGGTCACCGCCATAGTAGTCGTTACCCAGAGAACATGCTCCGTTCCCTTGCTTATATTCGGGTTCTTTTTCCCAATTATCGCAAAGAAAACGGTCGGCGGGAATATTCTTTTTAGCCTTGTCCGAACTCTTAAAGCGGTCGGGGAAAATCTGGTAAATAAGACCGCCCTTTAACCAGTCGGGAGTGGTATAGTTTTTATCGTAACAGGTCAGTTGCCACCAAGAGCCCTCGTGCGACACAGTACCGATTCCGTCTTCGTTTTTGGTAACCGAAAACTCACCGTAATCGCTTGTATAACAGAACTTATAGAAATAAAGTCCTTCTTCAAAGCAAATATCAATTTCATAAGCTTTGTAATCATCAAACAAATCTCTGGGTGTCAGCTTGTGATAGACTGTCTCTTCACCGTCGCGGCGGACAACCAAAAAGGCATCGTGAACCTTTGCGTCTAAATGCAGTAAAAGCCGTAGCTTCAAGCTTTCGCCTGAAGCCACAGCGCCGAATTTGGATTTATATAAACTGTCGTGTGAATTAAACGGATAATACACTAACTTTTCTCCAAATTAATTATTTTAATGGTGTAAGATTCCAAATATCTCTTGCGTAATCGTCAATAGAACGGTCTGCCGCAAAAATGCCCGAAGAAGCAATGTTTTCGAGGGACATCTTATTCCATTTTTCTCTGTCTGCATAGAGAGCGTTAACTTTTTCGTGAGCATTGCAGTAATCGGCAAAGTCGGCAGATGCCATATAATAATCCACCTGAGAGAAGGTGCGGTAAAGATTTTCGAAGGACTTACCGTCGATTCCTTTGCCGATAAAGTCAAGACATTCTTTTAAAAGAGCGTTGTTGGCAATATATTCAGCAGGGGAATAGCCGCGTTTTCTGAGCGCCATAACTTCGGGTGTATGCATACCGAAAATTACAATATTATCATCGCCCACGGCTTCGTGAATTTCAACGTTAGCGCCGTCCTCTGTGCCAAGGGTAATAGCGCCGTTCATCATAAACTTCATATTACCTGTACCGCTGGCCTCTGTTGAAGCAAGGGAAATTTGTTCGCTGATTTCTGCAGCAGGAATCATAAGCTCTGCCATAGTAACCCTGTAATCCTCAAGGAAGAATACCTTAAGCTTATCCTTGCAGTCGGGGTCGTTCTCAATAACATTTGAAAGACAGGAAATAAGCTGAATAATCTGCTTTGCGAGTAAATAACCCGGAGCCGCCTTTGCGCCGAAGATATAGGTCTTGGGAGTAAAGGGAGCGGTAGGGTTCTTTTTGATAAAGAGATAATCGCTGATAATGTGAAGAACGTTAAGGTGTTGACGCTTGTATTCGTGAAGTCTTTTAACCTGCATATCGAAAATGGAATTGGGGTTAAGAACAACGCCTGTCTGAGCCTTGACATATTTAGCAAAACGTTCTTTGTTTGCAAGCTTTATTGCATCTAACTTTTCAAGAACTGCTTTGTCATCCTTAAAATCACGGAGCTTTGCAAGTTCAGATGCATCTTTTATAAAGCCGTCGCCGATAAGCTCGGTAATAAGGCTTGATAACTTGGGGTTAGACTGGCAAAGCCATCTTCTGTGAGCAATACCGTTTGTAACATTTGTGAACTTTTCGGGAGTAACTTTATAATAATCGTTGAAAAGGCTATCCTTAAGAATTTCGCTGTGAAGACGGGATACACCGTTTACGTGGTGAGAAGCGATTACAGACAGATTTGCCATCTTAACCATACCGCCCGAAATAACTGCGGTACGCTCTACCATAGCGGCATCGCCTGTGCGGTTATAGGCTTCATAGCGGTAACGGTTGTCGATTTCCTTAACAATCTGATAAATTCTGGGAAGTCTTGTCTTAAAGAGTTCTTCGTTCCAACACTCAAGAGCTTCCTGCATAACGGTGTGGTTGGTATAAGCAATAGTCTTGGTAACAATGCTCCAAGCCTTATCCCAGTTATAACCGCATTCGTCAAGCAAGAAACGCATAAGCTCGGGAACAGATAAAGCAGGGTGAGTATCATTAATATGAATAGCAACCTTTTCACCAAGATTTTCAAGGGTGTTGTACTGACGAAGATGACGGTGCAAAATATCCTGAATAGAAGCGGAAACAAGGAAATATTGCTGACGAAGTCTGAGCGACTTTCCTTCAAAATGGTTATCTTCGGGGTATAACACCTTACTGATAGCTTCGCTTTGAGCCTGTTGCTCCATAGCGCCGACATAGTCACCGCGGTTGAATGCCGACATATTGAATTCGGGGGCCTTTGCGCTCCAAAGACGAAGTACATTTACGGTTTTACCGTCCTTACCCGCAACCATAAGGTCATAGGGAACAGCGCGAACGACGCTATAATCTTTGTGCTCAACATAATGGAAATTTCCGTCCCAGTTTTCGTCTATCCAACCGTCGAAGTGAACCTCACATTCGCTTGACGGACGGTGTTCAAGCCAAACCTCTCCGCCGGGAAGCCAATTATCAGGAAGCTCGGTCTGCCAACCTTCAACAAGCTTTTGACGGAAAATACCAAAATCATATTTAAGGCAGTAGCCCATAGCAGGGTAGGAGCCTGTTGACAGACCGTCAAGGAAGCAGGCTGCAAGACGTCCAAGTCCGCCGTTGCCAAGACCTGCATCGGGCTCAAGCTCGTAAAGGTTGTTAAGGTCAACGTTAAAACCTTTAAGAGCCTTTGCCATTTTATCGGTAAGGTCAAGATTGTAAAGATTATTCTTAAGGGAACGTCCCATAAGGAATTCCATGCTTAAATAATATATGGTCTTTGCTTCTTTCTCGGCAACTTCCTTTTTGAAATTGCTTCTTCTTTCTCTCATAATATCGAGAAGAACCAGAACCGAAGCTTTGTAAAAAAGGTCGTCTGAAGCAACCGAAGCAGAAACACCGAAATTATGGGAAAGTTTCTTTTCAATTTGCTCTTTTAAATATTTTATAGTGTATTCTTTCATTAAGAAAACTCCTTATATAATTTGTATGATACAATAATACTTCAATATACAGAAAATTTCAAGTGTTGTAATAACAGAAAATTAATCAATAATTTGTATAAAATGCACAAAACAATACGATAATTTAAAATTAAATTAAACACAAAAGGTAAAAATCAACAAAAAACTTAAAAATATACGCGATAACAAACGCCTCATTCGTTTTGAATGAGGCGTTTATCTTTTTTTATTATTCTTCTACAGGTTCAAGCTCGTCGCTGTCGAAGGTGATATAACCGTCGGGACATTCCTTACGGGTGAGAAAACGTTCGACAAGAACAGTAACACCAACCGCCATTGTGACAACGGCAACAATGCCTGTAAAAATCCAAAGTACATGCTTTGCCTTCATTACCTACAACCACCTTTGTAAATTCGTTATCCTTATTATACCTCTAAAATAATAATATGTCAACAAATACAAAATATACGATTTTGTAATTTTTTTAAAAAAGTAGAATTATTCATAAATATATGTTATAATAATTTTTAATTAATATTTTGGGGGTATTTTGTGTCTGTACAAAAATGTGAAATTGCAAAAGGGGTAGACGGCTACTATATCGAAAACTCCCGTTTCAATACAACGCTTATTACATATAATTTTTATTTACCTTTAAATAAAAACGATATGGGAACAAAATCTCTTTTGCCTTATATTCTCACTTCCTGCAGTGATGAGTTCAGAGATTATATAGACCTTAATATTGCCCTTTTAGACCTATACGGCGCCGACCTTTCCTGCAGCGTTTCAAAGTGCGGTGATTGTTTTCATACAAAAATAGGGATTAGCATAATTAATGATGAGCTTGCCTTTGAAAAAGACCTTCCCGTAAGCCGCGCGGCAAAAATGCTGTCTGCTTTGCTTTTTGCCCCCGCCGTATCAGACCAAACCTTTTTTGAAGAAGATATAAACAGAGAAAAGCGCAAAACTATCGAAAGGATAGAGGGCGAAATCAACAATAAAAGAGCCTTTGCCCGCACTCGTTTGCTTGAAGAAATGTTCGAGGATGACCCTTACGGAAAGTTTATTTACGGAAGCGTTAAGGAAGTCGAAAAAATATCGGGCAGAGAGCTTTATACAGCTTGGCGCGAACTTCTGTCTTCGGCTTATGTCAGAATAAACGTAATCGGCAAAGAATTTCCTGCCGACGTTTTCTCTGCGGCAAAGGAATGTTTTTCAAATACCCAAAGAAATAACATCACAGATACCGATATGGTTGTTTCGGTAAAAGAAGCCGAAGAAATAAGAGACATAACCGAACGCTTTGATGTTACTCAGGGCAAGCTTGCACTCGGCTTTACTTCAAAGCTTAAAGGAAACTTTAAAACTGCCGCGGCGCTGTCCTTGTTCAGCGATATTTTTGGCGGCGGACCTTATTCAAAACTGTTTTCAAATGTAAGAGAAAAACAGTCGCTTTGTTATTACTGTTCGGCATCTTCCCGCAGAACCAAGGGTATTATGCTTGTAGAATCGGGAATAGAAGAAGCCAACGCTCAAAAAACAATAGATGCCGCGCTTTTTGAACTTGAAGAGATGAAAAAGGGCAACTTTGATGATAGCGTAATTGAAGCGTCTAAAAAGGCTATTGTCGATTCGCTTTACGGCTATTCGGATAATGCCGCCGCGCTCGACATCTGGTACAGCCGAGAAATAAATGAAGACATTTCTCCTGCAGACGCTGTAAAAATCGTTATGAACGTTACCCGTGAAGATATAATTGAAGCGTCGAAGGGTATAAAACTTCATACTATTTACCGCTTACTGCCGAAGGAGGTAAAACTTTAATGAAAACAACATTCTTTAAAAACGACCTTCTTGGCGAGTATAGCGTAACACAGCTTGACAACGGGCTTAGCATTTATATTATGGAAAAGCCCGGTTTTGATTCCACCTTTGCCCTTTATGGCACCAAATACGGTTCGATAAACACAAAATTCAGCCGTAACGGTGGGGAAGAGATAGAGGTTCCTGCAGGAATTGCCCATTTTTTAGAGCACAAGCTTTTTGAAAGCGAAGACGGAGATGCCTTTTCGCGCTTTGCGAAGACGGGCGCTTACTGTAATGCATATACCTCGTTTGATAAAACCTGTTATATTTTTTCTTGTTCAAAAAGTTTTGATAAAAACCTCGAAATTTTACTCGATTTCGTGCAATCGCCTTACTTTACCGCCGAAACGGTCGCAAAGGAACAGGGAATAATCGGTCAGGAAATCAAAATGTATGAGGATAACCCCGGTTGGCGTGTTTTCTTTAATCTTCTTCGAGAGATGTATGAAAATCATCCTGTGAAAATTGATATTGCAGGCACAGTCGATTCTATTGCTCAAATAGATGATAAACTGCTTTACGAGTGTTACAATACCTTTTATAACCCCGCTAATATGTTTATCTGTATTGCGGGTAATGTAGATACCGAAAAGGTGCTGAGTCAAATCGAAAAGGGTATTAAGCCCACCGAAGTCGTGACGGTAAAATCGGCAAAATTCACCGAACAAAAAGAGGTTAAAAATCATTATACGGAGCAAAGCCTTGAAGTGTCAAAACCACTTTTCTGTTTAGGCTTTAAAGATGTTTTCGAAGGGGAAAGACTGTCCCTTAAAGACAGAACTATAGCGGGAATTACTTTGGAAATTCTTTGCGGCGACTGTTCACCGCTTTACAGAAAGCTTTTGTCAGACGGCCTTATAGATAATGAACTATCTTCCGAGCATTTTCAGGGTGAGGGCTATTCCGCCTTTATGATAGAGGGAGAAAGCGATGACCCTAAAGCCGTAGCAGAAGAAATTAAAAAAGAGATAAAAAAGCTTATCTTAAACGGAATAGATAATAAGCTTCTCACCGCGGTTAAAAAAGCGGCCTACGGCGATACCGTAAAACGCTTTGATTCTACCGACAACATTGTTACCGATATGCTAGACTGCGCAATATCGGGCGATGGGCTTTTTGAAGAACTTGAAATTCTTAAAGAAATAACCGAACAAGATATTATTTGCTGTCTTGAAAAAATGACCGAAGAATCCTCGGTGCTTTCGGTTATAAAAAAGAAAGGATAAGAGTATGTATAACGTTACTATTTTTGGAATCGATTTGGTAATCAATCCCGTTGCTTTTAAATTGCCTATTGGTGAAAACGGCTGGACAATTTATTGGTACGGTATAATAATAGCCTTCGGCTTTGTTTTAGCCCTTGTTTACGGCTACCTCAATGCCGCAAAAAAAGGCATAGACCTCGATAGAATGCTCGATGTAATTCTGGTTGCCACCCCAGTTGCAATACTCGGCGCCCGTACATATTATGTTGTTTTTGACCCCAACGGCGGCGTAGACAGTGTTGCTGAGTTTTTCGGTTTTAACGGCTCGGGAATTTCGGGACTTGCAATCTACGGCGGTGTAATAGGCGCGGTGGTTGCAGGCTTTATAATGTGCAAAATCCGAAAGGTAAAAATTCTTGACCTTTTAGATTTAGCGTCGGTTGCATTCCTTATCGGTCAGAGTGTCGGCAGATGGGGTAACTTCTTTAATCAGGAAGCCTTCGGCGGCCCTACAGGAAGCAAATGGTGGGGAATGACCAGTGAAAACGTTGTATATGATTTCAGAATTAAAGGCTTTGAAATTGATGCTCTTGCGCACCCCTGCTTCCTTTATGAATCTGTTTGGTGTCTTATCGGTGCTCTTGTACTTCATCAGCTTGGCAAAAAACGTCGTTTTTCGGGCGAAACCGCGCTTATGTATTGCGTGTGGTACGGCTTCGGCAGAGCAATAATCGAAACAATGCGAACAGATAGCCTTATGATAGGAAATGCAAAGGTATCCTTCTTGCTTTCTTTACTTATTTGCATAGGCGCGCTGGTTACAATAATAGTTGTAAACAAAAAACTCAAAACCGCAAAGAAAGAAGTCGCATACGATTCTATGTTCAATGATGAATTAGCCGCAGAATTTATTGCGGATGAGGTTGCAGACGAAAACGAACAGGCAGAAGAGACTGCTGATGAAACAGAAAATACGGAGGAATAATTTATGGCAAAGCTTATTGACGGAAAGGTGATTTCTGCCGCTGTTAAGGCAGAGGTCGCAGATGAGGTTGCAAAACTTAAGAATCAAGGAATAACACCCGGTTTAGCAGTAATAATAGTGGGCGAAGACCCCGCTTCCAAGGTGTATGTTGCAAACAAGGAAAAGGCTTGCGAATCTATCGGTATGGCTTCCTTTAAATATGCTCTTCCCGAAAACACTACCGAAGCCGAGCTTTTAGAACTTATAAATAAGCTTAACAACGATGCTAAGGTAAACGGTATTCTTTGTCAGCTTCCGCTTCCTCGCCATCTTAACGAAGAACTCATAATTAACAGTATTGTGCCCGAAAAGGATGTGGACGCTTTTCATCCCCATAATGTCGGCAAAATTATGATAGGAAATTACGATTTTCTTCCCTGTACTCCCGCCGGAATTATGGAAATGTTAAAGTTTGAAAACATTGATATTGAAGGCAAGGAGTGTGTGGTTATAGGCCGTTCTAATATTGTAGGCAAGCCTATGTCAATGCTTCTTCTCCACAAAAATGGAACCGTAACCGTTTGTCATTCAAGAACAAAGAATTTAAAAGAGGTTTGCCGCCGCGCAGATATTCTTGTTGCCGCCGTTGGCAGAGCTAACTTTGTAACTGCAGACATGGTAAAGGAAGGCGCCGTTGTAATCGACGTCGGTATAAACCGCTTAGATAACGGTAAGCTTTGCGGAGACGTAAACTTTGCCGAGGTTGAGCCGGTTGCATCCTATATCACTCCCGTTCCGGGCGGTGTAGGTCCTATGACAATAGCAACACTTATGAAGAACACATTAACCGCCGCTAAAAAGCAGAATAATATCTAAAAAATTAACGATTAATTCACATATCTGTAAAATAAAAATCACAAGATAAGCGTATATTATTTTTGTAAATCTCAAATGTCTGGAGGACATTTTATGGATGAATTTAATAAATTCGATAATGATGTAAACGATAATCGTGAGAACACAGAAGAACCTGTAAACAGGGGTAGCTTTGTTATAGATAATAACGAAGAGGTAAGCGCTAAGGAAAAAACGGAACACACCCCCATTTCAAGCTATACCCCGTCTTATAATAGCCACTACACACCCCAAAAGCCTAAAAAACCACAAAGCAGTTTTTCTTTTGGAACGGTTGTTGTTTCGGTAATTCTTGCCGCGGTGGTTGGTCTTGGCGGCGGAATAGTCGGCACCTTGGCTGTCAGAAAGGCGCTTCCAAACGGTACTGCTTCGGGTTCTGATGTCGTAAACGGACAAAACACAGGCGAGGTAAATATAAAGGTTGACAACCTCGAAGCCACAATCGGCGAAGCGGTTGCCCAAAAGGTAACACCGAGCGTTGTAGGAATTCGTACAACCGTGTCTGTCACAAACTTCTTTGGCGGAACACAAGAAGCTTCGGGCGAAGGCTCGGGCGTTATTTATACCGCTGACGGTTATATTATTACAAACTATCACGTAATAGGCGACGCGGTAGAATACGGCCGCTCCTCAGAAATTGAGGTCTTCCTTAGCGGAGACACCGAAAAAGGCTACGATGCAACCGTTGTCGGTTATAACATTTCAAACGACCTTGCTGTTGTAAAAATAAACGGAAAGAATCTTAACGCTATCGAATGGGCAGATTCAGGAAGCCTCAAGGTTGGCCAACAGGTTATGGCGATAGGCAACCCGGGCGGACTTGAATTTATGGGTTCGGCAACCTGGGGAATTATAAGCGGTCTTAACCGTGTTCTTTCGGCCGATTCCGACGGTTCCACAACCGAGCTTATCCAGACCGATGCCGCAATAAACCCTGGCAATTCGGGCGGCGCCCTTGTTAACACCGAAGGCAAACTTATCGGCATCAATTCAAGCAAGCTTGTAAGCGAAAGCGTTGAGGGAATGGGCTTTGCAATTCCGTCTAATACAGTAAAAGAAATTTGCGACAAAATCATCGCTAAAGAAAACAACCCCGACCCCTATCTCGGAATCACCGTCAGCACCCGTTACGACCCCGAAACCCTTAAAAACTGGAATTTCCCCGTTGGCGCAGTGGTTTACAGCGTTGCGGTAGATAGCCCCGCAGACGATGCAGGAATTCAAAAGGGTGATATTGTAACCGAGTTTAACGGCAAAAAGATAACCCATTATAACCTATTGTCCGATTATCTCGAAGAATGTAAGCCGGGCGAAAAGGTAACAATGCAAATCTACCGTTCGGGTAAATATATCGACGGCACAGTAACCATCGGCTCAAACAATTCACAGTAACAAAACGAACCTTTCGTGAGAAAGGTTCGTTTTTATTAAGTAGGGCGGGGGTTAGTTTGTGCCTTCTCCTTGAGGAGAAGGTGTCACCGTATGGTGACGGATGAGGTATTGTTACTCGATGTATTCGTAGGGAAAACCCTTGCGGTTGTTCGCAAACGTTGGCGCGTCGAGACGTCGCGCCCTACAAATTAAATATTGCAAACACTTCTTTAGTATGGTAAAATGCAAAATGAACTTAGATGTTATTTTTTTAAAAGCAGGAGATGGTAAAATGAAAAAGTTTATATCTTTATTACTTGTTATGTTTATGTTGTTGAGTGTTACAGCATGTGGTGATAAAGAAGCTCAGTCTACAACTTCCGGTGTTTTCACAGAAGAACAGGTTCAACAAATGATACAAGAAGCGCTTGATAAAATGAATCAAAGCCAAAATCAAAGCAGTTCTTATTTGGAATCAAGTTCAAATGTTTCTTCCGGTGCAGATAAACCATATATTCCCCAAGAAAATTCCAGTTCAAACAAATCTTCAAGCTCAAGTCAACCCTCGAGTTCAAGTCAATCCTCAAGCTCTAGCAAACCATCTAGCTCAAGTAAACCGTCAAGTTCAAGTAAACCGTCAAGCTCAAGTAAACCGTCAAGCTCTAATCATAATAAAATTAACGGTATGCTTCCCGAAGTGAACCCCGAAGATTACAGGGGAACAAAGGTTGTCCTTGCAATCTGGAAAGACCCTTATCAGTACGAAGACGGTCCTGTTTGCGACAAGTTTGAACAGGAATACGGAATCGACTTTGAATGGCAGATGATTGAACAGGGCGAATATGTTAACACTATCGCAGCTGCAATTGCTTCCAACCAACAGCCCGACATCTTCTACGAAAATGGAGATTTCCCCGGCTCTCTTACCGTTATGCAGCCTTTAGATGCCGCAAAATTTGACCTTACCTCATCTAAGTGGAATAAATCATTAATTAAAGCATCTACTTTGAATGGTCACCCTTATCTTGTGGATTCTAAGAGAAATGTTTTTACCGAGCTTGATATCTGCGTTTACAACAAGAATATCTTTGAATCCAACGGTCTTACCACTCCTGAAGAATATTATGAAGCTGGCGAATGGACCTTCGCTTCTTTCCGTGAGGCTGCTAAGCAGGTTGCTGCTCTTGGTAAAGAATATTCGGGAGCCGGCGTACTCGACGAAACTATGCTCGGTGCTGCCGGATGTACTGTATTCCAGTACAAAGACCAGAAGTTCTCTAACGGTGTAGACGCTCAATTCGAAAAAGTCCTCACCTATATGTCACAGATGAGAGTTGACGGCTACTTAAAGCTTGACCGTTTCGGTTTCGACAACGGTAAACAGGGTATGTGCTTCACCAACTGCTTCGGTCTTAAGAGAACAGGTTACTTTACACACCTTAACCCCGAATATATGGGCGCTACATATCTCCCTGTTTGGGAAAAGGGCGACGAGCAGGTTTACACCGGAATCTATCGTGGTTGGGGCTTAATCGAAGGCTGTAAGAACCCTGTTGGCGCAGGTATATTTTTAACTTATTATCTTGATGCAAATAATTACAACCTTGAAAGGACCTTCCACAACCAAGATGTAACCAACTTCTACTTTGAACTTATGAGTAAATATAACGATAATGTTATTTACTATCGTGGACCTGACATGATGAAGACAACCGGTCTTGGCGAACGCTTCGGTTATGCATTTATGGATCAATCTCCTGACAACATCAAGAAGTATCTTGATGCTCAGAAGCCCACTATCAACCTTATGATTCAAAAGGGTAACGAGATTGTTGCTAAAGAACTTGAATGGATTCAGAATGCAGAGCTTGCAGGCTTAATCAACAAGGTTGAAAAATAATCATAAATAAAATAAAAAAACAACCTTCTTATGTGGAAGGTTGTTTTTTGTTTTATTTTTACTGTGCAAATTTTACTTCAACAGCTCTGGCAATATATTTACCGTTTTCAATTTCGTAAGAAATTTTGACGTTGTCGCCGAGCTTTGCAAAGGGAAGCAAATCGTTTAAGGAAACGTCGGCGATAAACACCTTATCACTGCCTTCAAGCATAATATAGAAGGCTGTATTTCCGTTTAAAACAGCTGTAGAAACATTCGAAATATTGGCTGTAATTTCGCCCTTTTCATTTTCAATTGGCGCGCCTTCTTCAAGCTTGCCCGATTCTTTAAGCAGTC
The DNA here is from genome assembly GCA_045615225.1 of Acutalibacteraceae bacterium. GTDB lineage: Bacteria > Bacillota > Clostridia > Oscillospirales > Acutalibacteraceae > SFWF01. The sequence continues at coordinate 30,921 of JAZLEK010000002.1, forward strand.
TTCTGTATTCTTCTTCTGCGCCTGCCAATGTGTCGGCAACACCAACAATCTGGTAGTTAGAAACAGAAACAAAGGAATATGCCTTAACAAGTCCTGCATCGTCTTTAAGACTGATGAAATAAGAAGGTGTATCGGCAATGTTTACAAGGATTGGGAAGGTGGCGTTATAGCCTTTTTCCTGAATTTTGCCCTCTGCCGATTCCATAGCCGAATACTCTTCGGCGCCGTTAATAGAATAGGTTTTTGCTTCCTTGGTTCTGAGGTTTACAAGAATGAAGCCGATGTTAGATTCATCTGACACAACAGAGGTAATACCGGTGTATACCCAGATATCGTCGTTAATGGCAAGATAGTTATAGCCCTCGGTTGTTCTTACAACGTTTTTCTGCGAAATTATAGAGTTCCAATATCCGTTGACATAAGCGCCCCAATAATTAGCCTGATTTAAAACAACATCTGCCTTATAAACACAGTCTATCCAGTTTGGAACATCGCCAACCTTGTAATACTGCATATCGCCGTTTACGGCATCAACTGTAATAATGCCTGTAATATCATATCCGCCAAGGAAGCCAATGGTGAAATCATAACAGGAAATTATCCAGAAAGGATGACCCTGTTCGTCAATTTCAAAGGAGATAGAATCAACCATTTTGGTGGGGTATGCAAAACGAACGTGGCGTTCAAGGTCGCGGGAGAAGTATTCGCTTGGTGAATACTTCATACCCTCTTTAAGCTCGACAAGCTCGGTGTCCTGTGTTGCCATATCTATTTGTACATAATAGGGAATACCGTCATCCTTGTTTGTAAACCACTTGATTATATCTGCATATTCAAGGGGAGAAACACGGGTAGGCTTGTTCTGGTAGTTGATTTGTGTATAATAGTTTGAAACATTGAACTGAGAAACAAGCTCAACAACCTCGCCGATTTTTCTGCTTCCGAGTCTGGCTGCTGTATCGCGGTCAACAACAGGGATTTGCGAAAGGGGGATTTCGGCAATATCTTCGTTAAAATTAGATTCGGTAACGTTCAGCATTTTTTGATACTTTGAAGCGTTGAAAAACTGGGAAGAGGAAACAAAAATAAAGCCAAGAACGATAACGAGTACAGCGGCAACCGAAAGAATAATGATTTTTGCCTTTTTGGTAGAGAACTTTTTTGGATTAATGACAAAGGTTCCTGTATCGGTAATGGGTTTATAGTGTTTTACAAGACGTGATAAAAACTGTCCGCCCGCAAAAATTCCCACAAGCACAGCGTAACAAATTATAAGGAACAAAATAAAACCCCATAAAGACGCTGACTTTATGTGCAAAACGGGAAGAGCGAAATAGTAATAAATGGCGCCTAAAACTGCAGTAATTATTGCAGAAATTCCATATTTTTTAAACAAAGCATCTCACCTCATATTTTTAATAGTTATATTATACCAAAATATAGAAATCTTTACAACAAAAAATGAAAAAAATTTCTAAAACTCAAAGGTTGAATTATTATTAACTTTATTGTATAATTAATTGTTACTTAAATAAATCTACATTGGAGAATGTTTAATGATAGAAAACACTATTGAAAACACAAAAATTCTGCCGGCTTTAGCGCTCAGAGGGCTTGTATGCTTCCCCGGTGTTATGCTTCACTTTGACGTGGGAAGAAAAAAGTCTATAAAGGCGCTCAATGCTGCAATGGAAAAGGGACAGAGAATTTTCCTTGTTTCCCAGAAAAATGTTTACGACGAAGAGCCGAGTGATGACGAAATCTATGATATAGGCTGTGTGGCAAGAATCTGTCAGGTGCTTCGCATGTCGGACGACAGCGTAAAGGTACTCGTTGAAGGTCTTTACAGAGCTAAGATGGTAGAGCTTGACATCAGCGGAAGTTTCCTTACTGCAAAGGTGAAAAAATGCGAAATTCCTTTAGTTCGTAACCGTAAGGTATATCTTGAAACCTTAGCAAGAAAAATCCGTTTTGAGTTTGAATCTTATGCGTCGAAGGGAATAAAACTTGCCCCCGATATTGCCGCAACGGTTGCTTCAAATGACGATGTTGGCTTCCTTGCCGATTTTATCACCTTTAATATACCTGTTCCTGTTGACGATAAACAGTTTGTTTTAGAACAGCTTAACCCTGTAACCAGAGCAAAGGTTGCCTTAGAACTGCTCGGCAAAGAGGGTCAAATCATTGATATTGACCGCAAAATAGGTGAAAAAGTAAGAACTCAAATTGATGATAATCAGCGCGAATATTATCTTCGCGAACAAATTAAGGCAATCAATTTCGAGCTTTACGGCGATACAGCCGAGGATGAAGCCGATGAATATTCCGCTAAAATAGAAAAGCTTAAAGCCGATGATTCTGTTAAAGAAAAGCTTAAAGCAGAGCTTACAAAGCTTCAAAAAATGCCTGTGGGCTCCCACGAGGGAACGGTTGTAAGAGGTTATCTCGACACCTGTCTTTCACTTCCTTGGAACACCTATACAGACAGCAAAATCGATATTTCCAAATCCGAAAAAATTCTTGACCGTGATTTTTACGGTATGGAAAAGGTTAAGGAAAGAATAATAGAACAACTGTCTGTTTATATGCTTAACCCCGATATAAAAGGACAAATTATTTGTCTTGTCGGCCCTCCGGGCGTGGGTAAAACCTCTATTGCAAAATCTATCGCCGAATGTATGGGCAGAAAATATGCGCGCATATCTCTCGGCGGTATTCACGACGAAGCAGAAATCAGAGGCCACAGAAAAACCTATATCGGCGCAATGCCGGGCAAAATTATAAACGCTGTAAAAGATGCAGGCAGCAGCAATCCCCTTATCCTTTTAGACGAAATAGATAAGCTTGCGTCTGACTACAAGGGCGACCCTGCAGCCGCGCTTTTAGAGGTGCTCGATAAAGAACAAAACCACACCTTTGTCGACCATTTTGTAGATATGTCCTACGATTTAAGCCGTGTTGTATTTTTAACAACGGCAAATAACGCGTCTACAATTCCAGCGCCTTTGCTTGACCGTATGGAAGTAATTGAACTTACCTCATATACAAGACAGGAAAAGTTTGAAATTGCTAAAAGACACCTTGTTAAAAAGGAAATTAAAAATCACGGTCTTTGCGGAAAAACGCTCAAAATAGAAGATGAGGCTCTGTTCGATTTGATTGATTTTTATACCAGAGAAGCGGGTGTCCGAAAGCTTGAACGCACCATAGCCACCCTTTGCCGTAAAAGCGCAAAGCTTATTGCGTCGGGTGAAAAGAAGTCGGTAAAAATTAGTTCTGACGTGCTTACTGAAATGCTTGGAAAACACAAATATCTGCCCGAAGAAATCCTCAAAAATGACGAGGTTGGAATAATCAACGGTCTTGCCTGGACTTCTGTCGGTGGCGAAGTAATGCAGATGGAAGTATCTGTAATGGAGGGAACAGGTAAGATAGAACTTACAGGCTCGCTTGGAGATGTTATGAAAGAATCGGCAAAGGCTGCGGTTTCTTATGTCAGAGCAAATGCCGAAAAATACCTTATCAATCCCGATTTTTACAAAACTAAGGATATTCACATTCACGCAACCGAAAACGCTGTTCCAAAAGACGGACCAAGCGCCGGCGTTACAATGACAACCGCTTTGGTTTCTGCTCTTACGGGTGTGCCTGTAAAAAGAGATGTTGCAATGACGGGTGAGGTTACAATTAGAGGCAGAGTTCTCGCTATCGGAGGACTCAAAGAAAAGACGATGGCGGCTTACAGAGCAGGGGTTAAAACTGTGTTTATTCCAAAAGCAAATGAACGCGACCTTGCCGAGCTTGATAAAACCGTTCTCAGCAATATTAAGTTTGTAACTGCCGAAAACGTAGAAACGGTTATAAACGGCGCGCTTGCCTTCCCTAAGAGTGAGGAAGAAGCCTATATTCCTGTTGCGGAATTTAATAAAACTGCGGCTGTTATCAGCCAGTAGGAGATTGAAATGAATTTTAACAATGCTTATTTTGAAAAGGCATTTGGCACCTTTAGTCAACTTGAAGCGTCCGATTTGCCCGAATTTTGCTTTTCGGGTCGTTCAAATGTTGGAAAATCTTCCCTTATAAACAAAATAACGGGCCGTAAATCACTTGCGCGTGTAAGCGGTAAGCCGGGCAAAACAGTTACCATCAACTTTTACCGCGCCGACAATATTCGCATTGTCGATTTACCGGGATATGGTTACGCGAAGGTACCCTTTGCCGAACGTACCCGTTGGTCTGATTTAATGGAAGGTTATTTTAAATCGGGAAGAAATATAAAATGTGTTTTTGCCCTTATCGATATGCGCCATCCACCAAGTGATTTCGATATGTCAATGCTCGACTTTATGTGGGCTATGGATATTAAATATCATATCGTGCTCACTAAAAGCGATAAACTTAATAAAACCGAATATAAAGAACGCCTTGAAGCCATAAGAGAAGAGCTTGGAGATTTTGCGGAAGGCTGTGAAATCATTCCTTTTTCAGCCACAACCGGCGAAGGTGCAGACAAAATTAAAGAAATAATTGAAATACAGCGAGGCTAAAATGTTAACAAATAGTTTTAATGTTAATGAAAAGGGGCACCTTACTTTAGGCGGTGTAGATACCGTAGAACTTGCAAACAAATATGGTACCCCCCTTTATGTTTTAGATGAAAATGATATAAGAAATAATTGCAGACAGTTTAAAGATGCTTTCGATAAGTATTACGACGGTAATGCAAAGGTTTACTATGCAAGTAAAGCTTTTTCCTGTAAGGAAATGTACCGCATTGTAAACTGCGAAGGCGTGTATGCAGACGTTGTATCGGGCGGTGAGCTTTACACCGCATTGTCGGCGGGCTTTCCTGCCGAAAATATCGGTTTTCACGGCAACAACAAAACCCCTGAAGAACTCAGCTTTGCGCTCGATTCGGGTGTCGGAAGAATTATCGTAGACAATATTTTTGAGCTTCACACCTTAAACTCTCTTGCAAAGGAAAAGGGGGTTTGTCAAAAAATACTTTTTCGCATAAAGCCCGGAATTGACTGTCACACCCACGACTATATAAAAACAGGACAAATTGACTGTAAATTCGGTTTTGCCCTTGAAAACGGCGAAGCGCATGAAGCCGCATCAGAAGCCTGTAAGCTCGAAAATATTGAGTTTGTGGGTATTCATTGCCATATAGGTTCGCAAATTTTTGAAACCCAGCCCTTTGTTGACGCGGCGGATATTATGATTTCTTTTGCAAAGAATATTGAAGAAAGCTTTGGCAAAGCATTAACCGAAATCAATTTTGGCGGAGGCTACGGAATTAAATATCTTGAAACAGATAAGCCCGTACCAAAGGATGAAAGCATACGAATTCTTTGCGCCGCGGTAAAGTCCGCTTGTGAAAAGCATAATTTTGCTTTGCCGACTCTGTCCATTGAGCCGGGTCGCTCTATTGTAGGGGACTCAAATTTGACCCTTTACAAAATCGGCGTGGTAAAAACTATACAGAATGTTCGTACCTATGTGTCGGTAGACGGCGGAATGTCGGACAACCCTCGTTATGCGCTTTACGGGGCAGATTATGAAGCGGTTGTGGCAAACAAAGCCGACAAACCGCGCGATTTTGTGGCAACAATTGCAGGCAAATGCTGCGAAAGCGGAGATTTAATTCAGGAACACACAAAAATTCAGACCCCCGAAGTAGGAGATACCTTAGCCGTTCTTGCAACAGGCGCCTATAACTATTCAATGGCAAGTAACTATAACCGAATTCCCCGTCCTGCAGCTGTTATGGTTAAGGATGGAGAAGCACGAGTTATAATCGAAAGAGAAACCTTTGAAGATTTAATAAGTAAGGATGTTTAATCTTTATGGTGGAATTTAAATCGCCAACTTTAAGCGACTATGAAAAATTCGCCCCATTCTTTTTTGATGAGGGTGAATTTTCTTGTGAAATGAATTTCATTAGTATTTATATTTGGAAAGCTGTATATGAAAATAAGTTTTATTTAGATGATAAAACTCTGTTTTTCAGAAGCACAAGCGATGACGGTGGCTATGTTTTTTCACTGCCTTACGGCGATATGGAATACGGAATGGACCTTATTTTTCAGTATTGCAAGAAGAAGGGGATTAAGCCAAACATCTGGACTTCCAAAGGCAAAAGACTTGAAGCCTTCCTTCAAAAATATGACTGTTATGCATTAATTCCCGAAAGAGATAATTTTGATTATATTTATAAAAGGGAAGCCCTAAGCACACTTGCTGGTAAAAAATACCATTCCAAACGGAATCATATATCGGCTTTTTCTAAAAAATACAATTGGATTTATGAGCCGTTAAGTAATGAAAACAAACAGGAATTTTTAGATTTTTCAGAAAAGTGGTATTTCGACCGCGCCGATGTTTACGATGAAGGACTTGCCGCGGAGCAAAAGGCGCTTAGTGAAATTTTAAATTCAGATGTCGGTATAAAATATAAAGGCGCTTTAATCAGAATAGATGGTAAGGTTGTGGCGGTTACAATGGGCTCGCCCATAAATTCCAAGGTTTTTGATATCCACTTTGAAAAGGCTGATGCCGATTACCAAACTGCTTACGCCGTAATAAACCGCGAGTTTGCTTTAAGAGAGCTTAGCGACTATGAATATATAAACCGCGAGGACGACCTTGGAATAGAGGGGCTTCGCAAAGCCAAGCTTTCCTACAAACCCGAAATTCTTCTAGAAAAATACAGTATGATATATAATGGTGAATAGATGAATTTTAAAGAACAAGCACTAAGTCTTTATAAAAAGGTTTTTCATGAAGACGGTGAAGATTTTGCAAAGACCTTTACAGATAAATATTTTGATAAATGTTGCCGCTTTATAGAAAAAGACGGTAAAATTGTTTCTATGCTATATCTGCTTGACTGTAAGGTTTTCGACGGCGAGGCAACATATTCTGCCTTTTATCTTTATGCTGCCGCAACACACCCCGATTACAGAAACAAGGGACTAATGAGCAAACTTATTTCTTCTGTGCTGAAAGAAGATAAAGTAATAATTACAAAACCTGCAAATGATAAGCTTTTTTCTTTTTATGAAAAGTTCGGCTTTACCGTTTGTTCATTTAAGGATGAAATAAAAAAAGAGTTTCCTAAAGAAGAAACCCTAAATTTAGAACAATATATAGAATTGCGAAAAAAACTTCTTATTAATATTCCTCATATTGTTTTATCGGATGCAGAATTTGCTTTAGATAGCCTTAATCTTTTTGGAAACGGCGTTTATGTAGCCGCTGTAGATGAAGACGGAAAGGTTAAAGAATATATAAATCAAAAAGTTCTCAAAGCTGAAAAGCCTTTTGCTATGTGGAATAAAAATACAGGTCATAATTTATATTTCGGTATTGCTATGGACTAAAAAGAGATGCTAACGCATCTCTTTTTTAATATTTTTCTTTCCCCTCAAAGCCAATAAGCAGTCCACCGGATTCTGCATAAAAACTGCAAAGCGCTTTTGTTTCACGAATTATCGTAACGGCATTATTGAAAAGTTTTTTGATTTCTTCTTTAATAATCAGCGCGGCTTCAATATTTTGACAGTGATGAATATGTACCTTGCCGCCGGAATAACCCTCGTTTAGCATATTTTTAATTATGGTGGCATAAGCCTTCGCGGCGCCTCTGCATTTATCGGTCAATTCAAGGGTTCCCGTCATACTGGCTTTACCCACAACGCGAATACCCAAAATGCCTGAAATTTTTGCGACAGCACTATTTACTCTGCCGTTGTTGGCAAGATTTCTAAGTGATTCAAGACAAAAAAGAAGATGGGTGCTTTTCTGGTATTCTGTAATTTTCTCTTTGATTTCATCAAATCCCATGCCATTTTCAATCAGTGAAACAAGTTTTTCAATTATTAGGGTGCTTTCGGGTCCAACAGATAGTGTATCTACAACAAAAACATTACGGTCCGGGTGCGCTTCTGAATATTCTTCGGCTGCAATTCTGGCAGCATTATAACTACCTGATAAATTTCTTGTTATGGCAACACAAAATATGTTTTCATAATCTTCAAAAGCATCGAGCCATTCAGAAGCATTCGGACAAGATGATTTGGATGCGCCCTTATACTTTTTCAGGTCATCTATCATTTCATCGACATTAAGACTGTCAATGTCAACATATTCTTTTTCGTCGGTAATAATTTTAAGCGGTACGCTCGAAAAGGGAACAGTGTTTAAACAGTGCAAATCGGAGGAAGAGTCTGATACAATTTTAAATTTCATAAAGTCACCTTAATTTTTATATCTAAAATATGTAGTTTTGAAAACCATATGTTTTAATTATAACAACAAAATCGATTTTTGTCAAGGAAACTTTAAAGGTGAACTTGACTTTAGATAGTAAAGGTAATATACTTGACTGCGGTGATACAACAGATGATACAAAACAGCTTTAAAAGGGGAGTGCTCGACGGGATACCGATTGGCGTCGGTTATTTATCGGTTGCTTTCGCTTTTGGTATAATGGCGGTGCAGTGCGGTCTTTCTCCGCTTGAAGCTCTGCTTATTTCAATGACAAACTTAACCTCTGCAGGTCAGCTCGCAGGAATCCCCATAATTGCTGGTGGCGGAAGCTTTATAGAGCTTGCGCTTGCTCAGCTTATAATAAACTCCCGTTACGCGCTTATGTCGGTTTCTCTTTCTCAAAAGCTCGACAGCAAGGTTACACTGCTGCAAAGATTACTTATAGCTTTTGGAAATACCGATGAAATATTTGCCGTTTCAATGGGCAACAAAGGCAAAATAGGTCAAATATATTTTTACGGTGTAATGCTTACCGCCTGGATAGGCTGGAGCTCGGGCACAATTATCGGTGCGCTTGCGGGCGCAGCGCTGCCTAAAATTATAACCTCGGCTCTCTCTGTTGCAATTTACGCTATGCTCGTAGCCGTTGTAGTGCCGAAGATAAAAGAAGATAAAAATTGTGCATTTTGTGTTGCTTTGGCTGTAGTTCTTAGCTGTGGCTTCAACTTTTTACCTCTTCTTAAAGAGTTTGCCTCAAATTATGGCGGTTTCGTAATAATTATCTGTGCCGTAGTTGCAAGTACCGTTATGGCGCTTGTTCATCCTGTAAAAGAGGAGGAACAGATAAATGAGTGTTAGAGCAGAGTTTATTCCTTATCTCATAGTTATGGCAGGCGTAACATACCTTATACGTATGATTCCTATGGCACTTATAAGGAAAAAAATAAAAAACAGATTTATTTTATCTTTTCTTTATTATGTTCCTTATGCGGTTTTGTCGGCGATGGTCGTCCCCGCAATATTCTTTGCTTCGGGTAATATAATTACAGGAGTAGTAGGCTTTGTTGTTGCAGTTGTCGTGGCATTTTTCAGCAAAAGTTTAGTAATAGTTGCATCTTGTTCTTGTTTATCTGTGCTTATTGCCGAATTTGTTTTAAGGTATCTTTTATAGTTGACAAAATTTAAAAGTAAGATTATAATATGTATAGATTTTACATGACTGACGGATTTGCGGATAACCGCAAGGAAGTGTAAAATTTTTATGCCGACCGTCTGGGCAATCAGTTTTTACTGGTTGCCCTTTTTTGTTGATATGGAGGTAAATTATGGAACACATTAACTGGAATGGATTTAATAAAGGAGTCTGGACAGACGAAATTAATGTACGCGATTTTATCCAGACAAACTATACAGAATATACAGGGGATGAGTCCTTTCTTAGTGGCGCTACCGACAGAACAAAGGAACTTATGACAAAGCTTGAAGCTCTTTTTGCGCTTGAGCGTCAGTTTGGCGGAGTTTTAGATATTGATACCGAAACGGTTTCTTCCCTTAAAAGCTATGCGCCAGGCTATCTCGACAAAGAAAAAGAGCTTATTGTCGGACTTCAAACCAACCGCCCCTTAAGAAGAGGCGTTAATCCCTTTGGCGGAATTCGTATGGCGAGAAATGCCTGTGAAGCTTACGGATATAAACTATCGAGTAAGGTTGAAGAGGAATTTATGTTCCGCACAACCCACAACGACGGCGTTTTCAGAGCGTATACCGATGAAATGCGCGCCGCCCGTAAATCTCACATTATAACAGGTCTTCCCGATGCCTATGGTAGAGGAAGAATTATCGGCGACTACCGCAGAGTAGCTCTTTACGGCGTAGACCGTCTTATTAGTGAAAAGAAGGCCGATAAGGCTAAAATCGGTATGGGTAATATGAATTTAGAGGAAACAAAGCTTTCTGAAGAAATTTTCCAACAGATTACCTTCCTTGGCTTCCTTAAAGATATGGCGGCTATGTATGGCTATGATATAAGCGGTCCTGCAAAGAATGCAAAAGAAGCAATTCAGTGGACCTATTTTGCCTATCTTGCTTCCATCAAAGAGCAAAACGGCGCCGCTAATTCGCTTGGTCGTGTTTCCACATTTTTCGATATTTATATCGAAAGAGATATAAATGCCGGTATCTTGACCGAAGAGGGCGCGCAAGAACTTCTTGACGATTTTGTTATGAAGCTCAGAATGGCTCGACACCTTCGTACCCCTGAATACAACGAGCTTTTTGGCGGCGACCCAATGTGGATTACCGAAGCGCTCGGCGGCGTTGGCCTTGACGGCAGAACGCTTGTTACAAAAACCACCTTCAGAATGCTCAATACCCTCTATACCTTAGGTTCTTCGCCCGAACCCAATCTTACGGTTCTTTGGTCTAAAGATTTGCCTGAAGGCTTCAAAAAGTATTGCTCTAAGGTTTCTATCGATACCGATTCAATTCAGTACGAGAATGATGACCTTATGAGAGATATATACGGTGACGATTATGCTATTGCTTGCTGTGTTTCGGCAATGACTATTGGTAAGCAGATGCAATTCTTCGGTGCACGTGCTAATATAGCAAAACTCTTGCTTCTTGCCCTAAACGGCGGTTTTGATGCTCAAAGCGGCATAAAAATCGGACCTCAAACCGAGGTTATCGGTAGCGGAGTTCTTAACTATGATGAGGTAGTTAAGCGTTTTGACACCTACCTTGCTTGGCTTAGCAATCTTTATGTTAACACAATGAATGTCATTCATTATATGCACGATAAATATGCATATGAAAAGACCCAAATGGCGCTTCACGATACCGATGTTCATCGTTTTATGGCTTTCGGTATTGCGGGACTTTCGGTAGTTGCCGATTCACTCAGCGCAATAAAATATGCTAAGGTTACCCCAATATTCAATGAAGAGGGCTATGTGGTCGATTTCAAAACCGAGGGCAAATTCCCCAAATATGGCAACGATGATGACAGGGTAGACCTTATTGCCAAAGATTTAGCCCATAAGGTTATAACCGAGCTCAGGAAAACACCTACCTATAGAAACGCAGAGCACACTCTGTCTGTTCTCACTATTACTTCTAATGTTTCCTACGGCAAGCATACAGGCGCCACCCCCGACGGCAGAGAAGCAGGCGCCGCTTTTGCCCCGGGCGCTAACCCAATGCATAACCGCGAAGAAAACGGTGCGCTTGCATCTCTTAATAAATCGGAG
>JAZLEK010000003.1:0-2738 GCA_045615225.1 Acutalibacteraceae bacterium
ATTATATGGACGGCACAGACAATACCGACGAATCCGACTTCTATTACCGAAAAAACGATAAGCTATATATGGTGTCAGAGCAAGAAATCCGCCACCGATTAGACTGTTTTTTCGATTTGCTTAAATTTTACGGTATAAATAAAAAGGTGAACGCCTTTGTACCGCCCTCTTTTTCATACCGCTTCAATGAAATTTCAAGTATATTAAAGGATTATGGTATAGAATATGTTTCAACCATATTCAGCAATATGGAAACCGATGAAGAGCATAGTATAGTTGGTATTGAAGAAAACGGCATTATAAATATTGACCGCAATATTAACGATGTTGAGTGGAATGAATTTGGCAGCGACCTTTCGGCTTTACCCGCCGATATAAACGGAATACTCGGTATGCATTGGCCGAACCTTTTGCACCAAGATGCAGATAAAAACAGCGAGGTTATAGATAGAGCGGTAGAATTCTTTAATAATTGTTCAAACAATTTTGGTACAATTATTTCAAGGGATATTGAATTTTGCGCCAACCAGTCGCTTTTTTACCTCTTTACGAAAATACACCAAGAAAACGGTGCAATAATTATTGATATTAGCGGCGTCCCGAAGGGTAGAGAGTTTTACATAAGCTCAAAAGAGCCAATCACTTCGGTTTTGGGCGCAGAAATATCTGTTTTCGAAAGAAAGCAAAACTTTATAACCTATAAGCTTTCACCTTCTTTAAAAACCGTAACAATTAAATAAACACAAAATGTCCGGTTTACCCCGATTTATGTCGTGGTGAACCGGATTTTTTTATTTTAGAATATTTTGCGAAAGGAGGCGGCAGGTTATGGGACGGGATATACGAACCGAGCTTAAAAGAATAACCAAATTAGAGCTTAGCGAAGAGGAAAAGAGCGCTCTTATCGAAAAAGGAATAAACCTAAAAAATCCAACAAAGCTGACCCTGCTTGCCGCCGCGCTTTATGAAAAGGCGGCAAAGGGGGATTTATCTGCATTAAAGGAACTCATTTCCCGCCTTGATGATGAGCTTTGCGATAGCGTGGGAGTGGTGCTGATAGATGATATCAAAAATAGCTCTTAAAAATGTGGTCGGGGGTGGATACGACGAATTTTGGAACTCGAAAAAGCGTTACCGTGTTCTGAAAGGGGGTAAGGCTTCAAAGAAGAGCGCAACCACGGCGCTAAACCTTATATACCGACTTCTTAAATACAAAGAGAGCAACATACTCGTGGTACGCGCCGTTATGAACACACACAGAGATTCAACCTTTGCTCAGCTTAAATGGGCTCAGGAAAAGCTTGGTGTTGCCGAATATTTTAAAAACACAGTTTCACCGATGGAGATGACCTATATACCAACTGGGCAAAAAATTCTTTTCAGAGGCTTTGATGACGTATTAAAACTTGCGGGCGCAACGGTTGAAAAGGGGTATTTGAATTTTGTGTGGGTAGAAGAAGCGTTTGAAATTGAAAGGCTTGAGGATTTTGAAAAGTTAGATTTGTCGGTGCCGCGAGGAAAGGTCCCAAAAGGACTTTTTAAGCAAACAACAATAACCTTTAACCCTTGGAGCGAAAAGCATTGGCTTAAACCCACCTTTTTTGATAAAAAACGGGAAGACACCGACACCTTTTCAACCAACTATCTTATAAATGAATTCTTAGATGATACCGATAAGGCTGTTTTTGAAAGACTAAGAAAAGAACATCCGCGCCGATACCGCGTTGCAGGTCTTGGCGAATGGGGAATAACCGACGGGCTGATATACGAAAATTGGGAAACGGGTGTTAAGGATACAGACTCTGACGACTGGGAAGCTTTTTTCGGGCTCGATTACGGCTACACAACCGACCCGACGGCATTTATTGCCTTTAAGGTAAACCGAAAGACAAAGGAAATTTATGTTTTTGATGAGATATATCAAAAACGAATGCTGAACTCCGATATTGCCGCCGCCATAATGCAAAAAGGCTATGCCAAAGAGAGAATTCGGGCAGATTCAGCCGAACCAAAAAGCAATGACGATTTAAGGCGGCTTGGAATAAGCAGAATTGTTCCTTCGGTAAAGGGGAAGGATTCGGTTATTAACGGAATTATTAATATAAGTGAATATTTTATAACCGTAAATCCGGCGTGTAAAAACACTATTGCCGAACTGTCGACCTATTGTTGGGATAAGAACAACACAAACACGCCCGAAGACAAAAATAATCATTTAATGGATGCCCTGCGCTACGCTTTTTATGATGTCAAACGGGGCAAAACGGGGGAAATAACCCACTACAACCGCCAGATGAAAGGAGGGTGGGATATATGATAACAGCGCTCATTTTAATTTATACCGCACTCATTTTCGCCCTTGGGGTAATCGTTGGAAAACTTGATAAAAAGGGTGAAATAATCTTGGAAAAACAAAAAGCAACAAGCGAACTGAATAACGAAATTTTAAACTTTTTAAACTACGACGGCACAAACCAGTAGGGCGGGGGTTTACTCCCGCCGTCAAGTTGGCGAGCATCAGATTAAATACGGGACTTATTCCCGCCGAAAAAAGAAAGGAAGATTATTATGGAAGAAATGATAAAGGAAAACACTTCGGAACAATCCGTAGCCGAGGAAAACGCCTTTTCACAGGAAGCTGAGGACACCACACCTGAGGCTCCCGATAACGATGCTTTTATTGAGGTTAAGTTCAATAAAGAAACTAAAAAACTCACCCTCGATGAAGCAAGTCGGAG
>JAZLEK010000004.1:0-14266 GCA_045615225.1 Acutalibacteraceae bacterium
GGTCATTACCTTTAGTTTCAACCTGACATGTAGCAAAGTTCATCTGGGGGCTACCAATGAATCCTGCAACGAACATATTAACAGGTTTGTTGTAGAGGTTCATAGGAGTATCAATCTGCTGAACAAGACCATCTTTCATAACAACGATTCTGTCAGCCATTGTCATAGCTTCGGTCTGGTCATGGGTAACGTAGATAAAGGTTGTACCAAGTCTCTTATGTAACTTAGAAAGCTCGGTTCTCATCTGAGCACGAAGCTTAGCATCGAGGTTTGAAAGAGGTTCGTCCAAAAGGAAGACCTTAGGCTCACGAACGATAGCACGACCGAGAGCAACACGCTGACGCTGACCACCCGAAAGAGCCTTGGGCTTTCTTTCTAAAAGGTGTGAAATATCAAGAATACGAGCAGCTTCTTCTACGCGACGCTTAATTTCATCCTTTGGAGTTTTGCGAAGTTTGAGACCGAAAGCCATATTATCAAAAACGGTCATATGAGGATAGAGCGCATAGTTCTGGAAAACCATTGCGATATCGCGGTCCTTAGGAGCAACATCGTTAACAACGCGGTCGCCGATAAGGATTTCACCGTCTGAGATTTCTTCAAGTCCTGCAACCATTCGAAGTGTGGTTGACTTTCCGCAACCGGAAGGACCAACAAGGATGATGAATTCCTTGTCTTTAATTTCGAGATTAAAATCTGAAACAGCGGTAACGCCGCCAGGATATCTCTTGTAAACGTGACGCAAAGATAAACTTGCCATTTAATTAGCCTCCTAAAATTTGTATGCGAGCGGTAACGCCCCATAATCGCACTATTATTATATCAAAAAGCTTTCAAAAATACTATATCTTAAACTCACAAATATCTATTCACACCATTGTCTATATTTCACAACATTAACAACAATAACCACTAATTATTCGAAAACTTTTTGTATTTGAACCTCGTCAAGTTCTATTACAGAGCCTTCCTCAAGATTTTTTGGTAAGGTAAGTTTTCCTATGCTGAGTCGTCGAAGAGTATTAACTCCAAGTCCGACAACACCGAACATTCTTTTTATCTGATGATACTTGCCTTCTTTTATTGAAACAATCGCTTTGTTGTCGCACAGAATTTCAAGACCCGCAGACATACATTCTTCCCCGTCTGCCAAGGTTATTCCATCTTTGAAGATTTTTATATATTCCTCTTCCACCTTGCCGTCAAGCTCAGCGAGATAACGCTTTTCAATAAGACTTTTGGGAGAGGTTACCTTATGTCCAAAATCTCCGTCATCGGTAATAATAAGCAAACCCGTTGTGTTTTTATCAAGTCTTCCAACAGGAAAAAGTCCCGTTCTTTTCATATTTTCAGGCAATATATCAATAACGGTTTTTACTCTTTTGTCTGTCGATGCCGACAAAATGCCCTCTGGTTTGTTCATAAGTATATAGATATGTTTTTTATAACACAAAACCGTTTCGCCGTTTTTGACGGTTGCCGTTTCTGATATTTTGGTTTCGGGCTTTAAAACCGATTTGCCATCGGCCGTGATTTTTCCGCTTTTAAGCAAAGCCTTAGCTTCGTTTCTGGAAACACCCAAGGCAACCGACAAATATTTGTCTATTCTTATATCCGCCATTATTCTACTCTTTCTATAAGGCAGACCGCGTGGGCGGCTATACCCTCTTCCCGTCCCGTGAAGCCAAGCTTTTCTTCTGTGGTAGCCTTAACATTTATGCTGTCGAGGTCGCAGGCGCAAATATTGGCAATAGTATGTCGCATTTCGTCGATAAAGGGGGCAAGTTTAGGCTTCTGAGCAATTACAGTGCAATCAATGTTCAAAACGCGGTAACCCTTTTCTTTTATACATTCCACTGTCTTTTTAAGCAGAATTTTGCTGTCGATATCTTTATACTTATTGTCGTTATCGGGGAAAAGCTTTCCTATATCGCCAAGCGCAGCGGCGCCAAGCAACGCGTCACAAATGGCGTGAAGCAGTACATCGGCATCGGAATGGCCCAAGAGACCTTTGGTGTGGGGAATTTCAACTCCGCCTAAAAAGAGCTTTCTGTCTTCACTAAAGCGGTGCACATCATAGCCGTGACCTATTCTCATTTTTACCATTCCTTTCTTATAATACCCTGCGCCTTGATAATATCCTCAGGGGTTGTAATTTTTATATTATCAGGGTCGCCCTCAACAATTTTGGTTTTTTCACCAATAGATTCCATAACAGAGGTGTCGTCGGTAAAGAGTGTAAGGTCACCCTTTTCAGTGGCCTCTAAAAAGAGAGAAACGCTAACGCCCTGAGGAGTTTGTATTGATACAAGACCTTCTCTGTTAACAGTTTCCGTTACAATACCGTTTTCATCTGTTCTTTTGACGGTATCGTTAATTTTTACTGCGCAGGTCACGCTGTTAAATTCGTCAAGAGCCTTTACAACTCTGCCTATAACGGCATCTGTAACAAGCGGTCTTGCGCCGTCGTGCACAAGAACCTTATCGCAAACTCCGTTATAAATCGAAACGCCTTTCATAACCGACTCGGCGCGGCAAGAACCACCGACAACAATGTTTTTAAGCTTGCCAACCGCATAACGTTCACCAAGTTTTTTAATGTCGGCAACTTTGTCTTCCTTTGTTACAACGGTAATTTCCGAAATATATGCGCTGTTTTCAAAAGCCCGCAAGGTCCTGACAATTACAGGAATGCCGCCAAGTTCTGCCATTTGCTTGTCGGTGCCCTTCATGCGAGTCGAGCTCCCCGCGGCAACTATAATAACGGGTATGCTGTGGCATTCGCTATATACCTTTTCAAATTCAAGTTCAAATTCAAGCCCTTGCATTCTTTTTTTCCTTTACTCCGTAATAAATTTTGAAATAAATGTAATTTGTAAGCACCGCAACAATAACGCCTATTCCAAGGCCCGCGAGAACATCCGAAACATAATGCACACCAAAATAAATGCGTGTAACACCGATTAAAACAGGTAAAGCTATAAGCGAAATCTTTAAAATAACCCTCCATTTAGGCGCCATAACTATAAGAAGCGCTACGAGCAGAATAGCTATATAAAAAGCCATATTATTTTGCGCGTGTCCGCTTGGAAAGCTTGTTTCACTTGCCTCGAGCACCTTAAAGTCAGGTCGGGGACGGTCGATAATGTTCTTTGCGGTAATATTGACAATTCGCGAAACCAATGAGGTTATCGCAACCGGTAAGCCAAAAGTGAAAAAATATTTTTTGGAAACGGCAGTCACAATAAGAATGATTACGGTAAGTGAAATAACACCTACGGCGCTGCCAAGCTCTGTAATAATCCTTGACGGAATATCAAACGCGGGCGACAATGTGCGGACCGCATCAAATACGGCCTTTTCTATTTCATAAAATTTATCACCCGAAAAGGCTATAAAAGCACCTAAAAAAACGGGAATTAAAGCTAAAAGTGTCCAAAAGTTGAATTTTCTCATATGTATCTCCCTAAGCAAACATGAATAATCCGTCAATTAATAAAAAATAAGCCGCTCTTAAAGAACTTAAGCGCGGCTTATGTCATCTTAAATTATTTATCGTTGCTGCAGCCGCAATCACAGTCGGGACCGCAATCACCATCAGATTCACAATCACAGTCGAATTCAAATTCAAGACGTGTGCCGCAACCGGGACAAACCATTTCCTCTTCTTCGAGCATAGATTCATCAAGATAGATTATATCTTGACAGTTAGGGCATTCTACCTCATAAACATCATCTTCGTCATAATACTCGTCTTCGTCGTCTTCATCTTCTTCGTCGTATTCAGCATAGAATTCGTCTTCAATTAAGGCGAGGTCTTCGTCAACTTCATCAAGTTGTTCGCCAATTTCGGCACAAGCCTCATCGATAGCATCGATTTCACAGACCATATCGTCAAGAAGGTCGATAATAGCGGTAAGAACCTTGCCCTCTTTGGTGCTGTTGTCGAGAGAAAGACCCTCAGCAAGACCCTTGATGTAAGAAATTTTTTCGGAAATAGTCATAACGGTTCTCCTAAAAAGAAAGATATTTTATTGTTTGCAAAAAAACGATAATTATGCGCGCTCCATATATTCGCCTGTACGGGTGTCGATACGGAGAAGGTCGCCTTCGTTAATAAAGAGAGGTACGCGGATTTCTGCGCCTGTCTCTAAAGTAGCGGGTTTTGTAGCGTTAGTTGCAGTATTTCCTGCAAAGCCGGGATCGGTCTGGGTAACTACGAGTTCAACGAATGTGGGAGGTTCTACACCGAAAACGCTTCCCTTGTAGGAAAGAATCTTGCAGGTCATATTTTCCTTAACGAATTTAAATGCTTCGCCAAGGTCTTCTCTATTAACGGGAACCATTTCATAAGATTCAGGGTCCATAAAGTAGTAAAGACCGCCGTCTTCATAAGAGAAATCCATATCTTTTCTTTCGATGAAAGCGGTAGGGAACTTATCATTGGGGTTGAAGGTGCGTTCGGTTACGCCGCCTGCAATAATATTACGAATCTTTGCACGAACGAAAGCAGCACCTTTACCGGGCTTTACGTGTTGGAATTCGATGATTTGATAAACGTTACCGTCCATTTCGAAGGTTACGCCGTTTCTAAAATCGCCTGCTGTTACCATATTTATTTTTCCTCCAAATAAGAAATTTAATTACAAAAATAATTCATTTATAAAATTATAAGGTCTTTTGCGGCTTTTGTCAAGTTTTTACAGCCATTCTTTTGAACAAGCAGCATATCTTCTATTCGGACACCGAATTTTTCGGGCAGATATATACCCGGTTCATCGGTGACAATTTGACCTGCTCGAAGTTTAACATCTCCCGCCCTTTTAGACAGCGTGGGTATTTCGTGAATTTCAAGACCTACGCCATGACCTGTGGAATGGTTAAAGTATTTGCCGTAGCCTGCCGCTTCAATTACGCTTCTTGCGGCATTATCGGCATCAGCGCACAAAACACCTGCCGATACGGTTTCTATCACCTTTTGCTGTGCCGCTAAAACGGTGTTGTAGACCTGTTGCATTTCATCTGTAGCGAAGCCCACCGCAACAGTTCTTGTCATATCACTGCAATAACCGTTTATAACCGCGCCGAAATCGAGGGTTACGAAATCTCCGTTTTCGACCCTTTTCTCGGTGGGAACGCCGTGAGGCATCGAGGAGTTTTTTCCCGAAACCGCAATGGTTTCAAAGGCGATTTTTTCGGCGCCGTAAAGCTTCATTCTGTATTCAAGAAAGGCAGCAATCTCGCGTTCGCTTTTTCCGACCTTTATAAAATCGAGCACATCTGCGAAAGCCTTTTCAGCAATTCTTTGCGCCGAAATAATACTGTTTATTTCGTCGCGCTTTTTGACAGAGCGAAGGGTATAAAGCTTGTTTGTTAAAGGGCTTGATGGTGTTACCTTAACACCAAGCTTTCTTTTTAGGCTTTCATAAACAGAAACCGAAACTTCAGTTTCGATGATAAGCTTTTCTATTCCCCTTTTTGAAAGCTCTTCGTTTATTTGCTCTATAAGTTTTTCTATTAGAACAACCTCGCAATTTACCGCTTTTTTATTTGCGGCTTCAAAATATCTGCCATCAACAAAAAGAATGTTGCCGTTTTTTGTCATAAGCAGATAACCGAGCGAGGAGGGAAAGCCTGTTAAATAGCGACGGTTTTCGTTGGTTATTATAAGCGCCGCTGTTTTTTCGGTTATATAGCGCAAGGTCTTTTCCATTAAATTAACTCCCCAAGAGTTTTTATAGCCATAAGATAGCTTTGCTTGCCAAAGCCCGCTATCATCTTTTTGCAAACATCTGTAATTACCGAAACATGCCTGAACTCTTCACGGGAATGAATATCTGACATATGCACCTCTATAAAAGGCTTATTAACACAGGCGATTGCATCTCTGATTGCATAGCTGTAATGGGTATATGCGCCCGCATTAATTGCGCAACCGTCATATTCTGTGAGCACGGTATGAATTTTGCTAATAATTTCTCCCTCACAATTAGACTGAAAGAAATCGCAGTCAATATTCAGACTTTTCGCATATTCTTTTATTTCGGCATTTATGGAATCTAAGGTATCACTTCCGTAGATGCTTTTTTCTCTGATACCAAGCATATTCAGATTTGGTCCGTTTATAACTAAAACTTTTTTCATTTTAATATACTCCAATAGTAATTTTTCATTACTTTAGCGTCCTCCGCCTGTGTACCTGCCGATTCGCAGATAATCGTTGGAGAACACTGTTTTTTACAGATAAGCTCTGCTACAGGCTCGAAGTTTGGCCCGAATACTTGGTCCTCAAAGGTAAGATGTCTGACCTCTCCGCCTGCAGAATATTCGATTTTTGAAAAATGGGAATGGAATTCGCGAAGACGGGAAAGACCGAGCTTGTTTTCTATTTCATTAAATATTGCTTCAAAATCCTCGAATGTTTTAAGTATTCCTCTGTCCCTTGCGTTAAGGTGACCGAAGTCAATACAAGGTATAAGCCTTTCATCAAGAGTGCAAAGAGTAAGAACTTCTTCGAGTGTGCCAAGTTGATTCACTTTGCCCATTGTTTCGGGGCAAATTCTTATATTGGAAAGACCCTCGGCATCGAGGGCAGTTATTGCCATTTTCATTGTGTCTATTGCAAGGGTTAGCGCGTCTGCACGGGAAATTTTTCCACAAGAGCCCGTATGAACAACTATACGTTCACCGCCCATAGCGTTTACGGCGCGGGCGCTTTGCAGAATATAGTCCACCGACTTAATTCTTTTTTCTTCTTCAAGTGAGGACATTGATATATAGTAAGGCGCATGTAAGGATAGGACTATATCCTTTTCTTTAGCAAGTTTGCCAAGCTCACTTGCTTT
Source organism: Acutalibacteraceae bacterium (assembly GCA_045615225.1). Lineage (GTDB taxonomy): Bacteria > Bacillota > Clostridia > Oscillospirales > Acutalibacteraceae > SFWF01. The sequence continues at coordinate 6,846 of JAZLEK010000004.1, forward strand.
GTCTTGCCCGATATTCACACCGCGTCCGCACTGATACTCAAAGGCGTCGAGCCCCATTTTTTCTATATATTCGGGAACCTGAAGACTATGCTTGTAGCCCATTTTAGTGAAACTTTCACTGTTTCCTGCGGGACCAAATTTAGCGCTCATTTTTCCACCTCTTTAACATTATTCGCTCAAAATATCTTTTTATTTTGAAAAATTCAGTAACTTCGGGGGTTATATCGGTTACCAAAACCGTTTTGACGCCAGAAAGCTTACCGCCTAAAATATCAGTAAAAATCTGGTCGCCGACCATTGCTATATTCTTTCTTTTGAGTCCTAATCTTTTTATTGCCCGTATGTATCCGAAAGGAAGCGGTTTTGCCGACAAACCGATAACATCAAGGGCAACACTTTCGGCAAAAAGCTTTGCTCTTTTTGTTTTTGCGTTCGACAAAATCATCATAGGAATATCATTTTCGCGCATTAATGACAGCCATTCGGGCACACCGTTTTTAAGCGTTTTGTTGCCGTGGGCTACCGATAATGTGTTGTCGACATCAAGAAGTAGCGCTTTAATGTTGTTATCCTTTAAAAATTCGGGGGTTATATCGGTCACCGAATTTAATATATAATGTGGCTTGAACATTTGAAATTCCACCTTAATTGTGTAGATAAATAACAGAAAAAGCGGTTGCTCTGCAACCGCTTTCAGCTTTTGAGTAATATCGCTTAGCGGTACTTGCGTTTGCGTGCCGCTTCAGACTTCTTCTTGCGCTTTACAGAGGGCTTCTCATAATGCTCTCTCTTACGGACTTCCTGAATAACTCCGTCTTTTGCCGTCTGTCTCTTAAAACGTCTAAGCGCGTTATCAAGCGATTCGTTCTCTTTTAATCTAACCTGACTCATCTAATTCCCTCCCTTTGCAGTATTGCAGAGGATAAAATCTACAAGCGGTATTGTACCATCAAAAATATTTATTGTCAAGCATAATTTGCATATTTCAAAAATTAAAAGAGATGCTCCCCGACATCTCTTTTAGTTTATTAGTTTTACATTATATAACTCAAACCACATATCGAACTGAATGAGCCAGGCAATAAGCTGAGGACGGCTCATAAGCTGACCGAACCATGTTGTATTATCTGAATTTAAAAATTCATTTAGGCTTTCCTTGTCAAGCATTCCGGCAAGGGCTCCTCCCCTTCTTATGCGGCGAAGCAGTTCCTTCTTAACCGCCTTTTCATATTCGGGATTGTGGGTTTTTGGGTAGGGAGATTTTTTGCGGTAGAGAATTTTATCGGGCAGATAATCCTTTACGGCGTTTCGGAGCAATGCTTTTTCGACATTGTTTTCAAACTTAACACCCCAAGGAACATTATAAACAAATTCAAGTATTCTGTGGTCGGAAAAAGGCACTCTTACTTCCAGTCCCGAATACATACTCATTCTGTCCTTGCGTTCAAGAAGAGAGGTCATAAACCAGTTTACCGATAACCAGGTTGCCTGTCTTGCAGTTTTCATATCCTTTGTTTCGTTGTGGGTAATCGGACAGTCTTTAAGACTGTTTTTATAGAGGCTTGACGCGTATTGATAGCCCTCTTTTGATTTAACCATTTCTTCTCTGAAAAGTTTTGCTCTTGCAAACGGAGAATGTATCCAAGGGAAGAAGTTATTTTTAAGCATTTCTTCCCTGTAAAACCAAGGATAACCGCCAAAAACCTCATCGGCGCATTCGCCCGAAAGCACTACGGTGTGTTCCTTTCTGATTTCACGGCAAAAATAAAGCAGCGATGAATCTATATCGGCTTGGCCCGGTATATCTCTTGCTTTAACCGCATCAAAAAGCAAATTACTTACCTCTTTTGTAGGGGCTGTAAGGACTGTGTGGTTTGTTCTGAGCTGTGACGCGAGCCAAACAGCATATTCATCGTCACCCTGAGGCTGAAAGAGTGAGCGCTTAAAATTCTTTTTGTTGTCTTCATATTCAAAGGAATAGGTTGAAAGCACCTGTCCTTTATCTTTATAGGCTTCGGCAGATATTGCCGAAACCGCCGAAGAATCGAGTCCGCCCGAAAGGAGCACCGCCAAGGGTACATCGCTTACAAGCTGACGGCTTATGGCGTCTTTGAGCAGTTCTTTTGTATGAGATGCCGCTTCTTCGGCAGATATATTTAAATCTTCCGCCTTTAGTTTCCAATACTGTCTGAGTTTAAGACCTTTTTTCGAAAAGCTTCCGCAAAAGGCGGGTTTTATTTCAAATATATCTTTAAAAACTCCGCTTCCGTTTACCGTTACGGGAGATAAAAACAGAAGTTGCCAAAGACCCTCGTTATCTATTTTAGCGGTTATATCGGGATGCTTCAAAAGAGCCTTTATTTCAGATGCAATAAGCAAGGTCGAGCCGAGCTTTGTATAGAAAAAGGGTTTTACGCCAAATCGGTCGCGCGCAAAAAAGACCTTGTTTTCTTTTTCATCAATAATTGCAAAAGCAAATATTCCGTTTAAGTATTCGGGACAGGCTTCCCCGTAAACAATATAGCTTGCAAGTACTACCTCGGTATCACACTGAGTTAAAAAGACCATTCCTCTTTTTTCAAGGTCGTGTCTTAGTTCCTTGAAGTTATAGATTTCGCCGTTATATATAATTGTATAGCGGTTACCCTCAAAGGTTATGGACATCGGCTGCTTGCCTTTTTCAACATCCATAACTGACAGTCTGTTATGGGCAAAAACGGCAAACGGGCAACTTAAAAAGCCGCTATCATCGGGACCACGGCTTTTCATTGTGTTGTTCATATTTTCAAGTATTTTTGTATTAAGCTTTCCGCTATTTTCAAAGTCAATCATTCCGCAAATTGAACACATATAAAGCCTCCGTAATTCTATCTAAAGTATTATATGTGTTTTTTTGGAAAATAATTATTATTTTAGATTTTTAAGGGTGATTTCATAGCCTTTTTTCTCATAAAAGAAGGCTTCGTCGCTTAAATCTTTGCCGACAAGCTTTGAAGCTATATATTTCAAGAAGTGAGGATTCTTGACAAGAATGGGGCCTGTAAGGTGAGTGCCAAAGAAATTATTGAAGATAATTCCCTCTGTGTTTTCAACTTTTGTATTGCCAAGTCCTCGTTCGACTGCAAACAAAGGAGTTTCGATTCCCTCGATTTCGGAGCATTTATTAACAAATCCGACAAGCTCTTTTTCCACGCCCTCAAAAGAAAAGATTGCGTCAGCGGTGTTGCGGGTTTTGTTTTGTTCTAAAACAGTAAAGTCAAAAATTCCAAGTCCCTCAAACTCACCCAAAAAGCTGTCTATACTTTTGCCGAGCATTTCAAAGGCGTTGCCTGTAAAGAAGGCAAATTTTCCGCTTTTTATATATTCCTTTAAATCTTCCTTATAATCCTTAAGATGCCCAAGCGCAAGTTTTTGGTTTTGCTCTGTTCCCGAGCCTACAAAAACAAAATCATAATCCAAAAGGGATATTTCATAACCGAGGCTTTGTCTGTCAAGGGTATATTCAATACCGTTGGTATCGAGTATTCGGCAAAAGGCGGAAATGTTGGCATAGTCGCCGTAAAGGTTCATTAAATCGTGATATAAATGAAGTATTTTCATATTAACATACCTCTACCCTTTCCAAAAATTTGCCTTTATCGGAAAAGCAGGTTATTACATATATTTTTTCAGTATCTTCGGTACCAAGCAGTCCTACAGCCTTTTCAATGCTTTCGGTAACGGTTATTTTGCCGTCATAAATATTTATATAACTGAATCTTGCGGCAAGGTCAAATGCATAAGCGCCCGCAAGAATTATTCTTTTAACATTATCTGAAGCAAGTAGGTGAAAATCTATATCATAAAGCCACGAAGTATCACTTGTAAAATATTTTCGGCTTATGGCGTCGACAATAATCACGACATCACATCCGTCCTTGTCATCACTTGCAAGTTTTAAGGATTGGTCGTAAGAAATGCTGTTTTCGTGCTTTGAAGTCAGTAAAACTCCCTGTCTTTTGCCCAAATTAAAGGTTGTAACTCTTCCGTTTTTAAGGACATAATTGTTTATTGTTTGAGCAATTTTTTCACTCTCTACGCCAACGAGTGAACAAGCGGTAAAGGCGGCTAAAATATTATAGATATTGTAAAGCGATTTAAGCGCGAGGTCTATTTTATATTCACCGTTTATTACAAGATAGCCGTCATCAAGATTCGCATCTGTAACAGTAAATGCGGTATTCTGTCTTTTATATCCGCAAACCTCACAGTTATAATGACCGATATGGTTGTAGTGGTAGGTTGTGTATTCCATTGGCGCGTGACAAACAGGGCAATAAACTCCGTCGTTATAAACAGAGGTAAAGGTGTCGCTATCTGTAGCAAGCTTGTCCGCGCCGAAATATATGGTATCTTCCTTGTCTTTTCCGAACAGGGATACAAGCGGGTCATCGGCATTAAGGACAAGACGGCTTCCCTCTTTTATTGATTTTTCAATTTCTCCGTAGACCCACATAGGATGTCCGTTACGGGTTAACTGGTCACGATAGAGGTTAGTTATTACATAATAGGTGGGTGTTATATAATTAAAGGTATATTTTGCATAACGTTCATCGCTCTCTATCAGCATAACGTCGCCCCTGACCTTACCGAAAAGGCTTGAGTTTGCAAGAACAAAGGTTGTAACACCCTCTATCTGATTAGAGCCCTCGGTGTTGTAAATAACCTTTTTTCCGTTCTCGCGGAGTATGTGCGCCATCATCTCAACGGTTGAGGTTTTCCCATTACTTCCCGTTACGGCAATTATATTTTCGGGGAGCTTTACGCGAGAGAGTACATCAGGGCAGATTTTAAGGGCGAACTTGCCCGGCAAACTGCTTCCCTTTCCTATCAGCTTTCCAATTTTTCTAAGAATTTTACAAACTATTATTGCAAGTATCTTTCTCATAAAATTATCCTTTTAAATTATTATTATCCTTTTGTTTACGGGTTAAAAGCACGACCGATTCCACATGGTTTGTATGGGGAAACATATCAACGGGTTGGATTCTTTTGACATTATAGCCGTTTTTTATGAAATATTTTAAATCTCTGGCTAAGGTTTCGGGGCTACACGAAACGTAGACCACTCTTTTGGGAGAAAGGGTCACAACCGATGACATAAAGCGTTCGTCACTTCCGGCTCTTGGCGGGTCCATAATAACAACATCTGCAGATTCTCCCGATTTTGCCATTCCGACCATAAAGTCGCTTGCATCGGCAGTATAAAACTCAATATTCTCAATATTGTTGCGCTTAGCGTTAAACTTCGCATCACGCACAGCATCGGCATTCAGTTCAACACCGATAACCTTACCCGCATTTTTCGAAGCAAGAATACCGATAGTTCCGGTTCCGCAATAGGTGTCTATTACTGTCTCGTTACCTGTAAGTTCCATATATTCAAGCGCTTTTCCGTAAAGGACTGTTGTCATTACGGGGTTTACCTGATAGAAGGAACGGGGTGAAATGCGGAAAACACAGTCGAAAATAGTGTCTTCAATATAACCCTCACCATACAGGATTATATTCTGTTCGCCGAGCACCAGGCTTGTAAATTTATTGTTTATATTTTGAACGATTGTTGTGATTTCGGGGTGGCGCTGAAGAAGCGCATTTATAAAGGACCGCTTGGACGGAAAAACCGAACTTCCCGTTACAAGCACCACCATAATCTGTCCTGTGTAATAACCCTTACGAATTAAAACGTGGCGCAAAAAGCCTGTCATAGCGTTTTCATCAAAGGGCTTTAGTTTGAAGGATTTAAGAAGCTTACGGATAGTTACGATAATTTCATCTGCTTTGCTGTCTTCAATAAGACAGGAGTCTATAGGTACTATTTTATGGGTTGAGGACTGATAAACCCCCGAAATTATGCCCGTTTTGTCCTTGGAAAAAGCCGCTTGAACCTTGCATCTGTAATGGGTGGGGTCTTCCATACCGATAACTTCTTTTACACGGCAAAATTTCCCGAGAAGCTTAATGCACTTAATATGTTTATACTTTAATTGCTCATCATAGGTCATATTCTGCAGATGACAGCCGCCGCACTTTTTATAATGAGGACAACCGTTACCTTTGCCTATGGACATAGTTTTTTTATTGTTTGGCATAGTCTTCTCCTTTTACAAGCAATGCAACCGTTTCTACGTGAGAAGTTCGGGGAAATAAATCAAAAGGTGTATATTCTTTAAGACTATATCCAAGATTTTTTAAAATATTTATATCTCTTGCCAGAGTTGCGGGGTCACAGGAAACATATACGAGTCGGTCGGGAGAAAAGTCGTTTGCAATAGTATGAAGAAGTTCTTCACTGCAACCCTTTCTTGGCGGGTCGACAATAATCACATCGGGCTTTATATTTTCTTTTGCCAAAGTTTTTGCAGCATCAGCCGCATCTGAACATATAAATCTTGCGTTATTTATATTGTTGTTTTTGGCGTTGAATTTTGCATCTTCAATCGCTTCGGGTATTATTTCAACACCGATTATATTTTTCGCCTCTTTTGCCATTGAAAGTCCAATTGTACCCGCGCCGCAATAGAGGTCTAAAACGGTTTTGTTTTCAACCTCGGCATATTCTGCCGCCTTGTTATAAAGCAGTTCCGCCATATCGCGATTAACCTGATAAAAGGACAATGGGTTCAGTCTTACCCTTACGCCGCAAAGTATGTCGTAAACATAGCCGTCGCCGTAAAGATTTACACATTTATCGGACAAAATTACATTAGTCTTTTCTTTGTTTATGTTAAGAACAAGAGTTTTAAAAGAATCGCCAAGTTTATCCTTAAGGGCTTCTATTAATGTTTCATGGGAATTAATTTGATTCCCGTTTATAACAAGACAGACCATAATCTCCCCTGTTATTTCACCTTTTCTAATATAAAGATGGCGAAGCAGACCCTTATTTGTTTCTTCTGAGTAGACAGAATTATTTGAAGAGTTGACCCAATTTGTGAAGATTTCGCAAATATCGGTGAATTCTTTTGGCTGAAGCGCGCAAGAGGTGTTTTCGATTATTCTGTGGGAATGGTTTGCAAAAAAACCGACATTGCCGCTTTGTGCTACGGGGTACTGAGCTTTGTTTCGGTAACCGTAGGCCTTGCCGTTTGATATTATAGGCTGAGCCGAAATGTCGACCTTGCCGATTCTTTTAACGGCATCTTCTACAGATTTTTGCTTTATTTTAAGCTCTTCTTCATAAGATATATGGCGGTAGACACAACCGCCGCACTTTGAAAAAACGTCGCAGTCAGGGTCGCATCTTGTATATGACGGGGTTAAAATCTCTTCAATTTTACCAAAAGCACAGTTGCTTTTAACCTTTAAAACCTTCACCTTAAGGCTATCGCCAACGGCTGATAAAGGCACAAAAACAGCCAGACCCTCGTATCTGCCGATAC
>JAZLEK010000005.1:0-27670 GCA_045615225.1 Acutalibacteraceae bacterium
TCTAATACATCATCAATTGATGCAATTCCCATTTTTACCCCTGCATCACATTCGCGAAGCAGTTTTACAGTATCTTGCTCTACCATATTTTATCTTCCTTTCGGTTTGATAAAATAAGTATTGCCATTCTTCTTTTAATTATTCGCGGAAAATGTAAGAAAATTCATCGCTCGAAGCCATTGAAATATAATCTTCTGTACTTATTATAATATGGTCGAGCAATTCTACCGATATTGTAGAAAGCGCACTTTTAAGTTCTTTTGTTACAATTATATCCTGTTTAGACGGCAGGGCAATTCCGCCCGGATGATTGTGAGCAATAACTACCGCTGTAGCATTGCTTTTGATAGCCTTTGAAACAATGTCGCGAACGCTGAGACCTACGCTGTCAACACTGCCCGTCATTATTATTTCGAAAGACAGTACTTTACCCAAATGGTTAAGACAAAGAAGTGACAGGCATTCTTTGTTAACCGCAAAATATTTTGCGAAAATATAATCGCCTACTTCGTCAAGGCTTTTAAGTGTCTCGTTAAATTCATATTTTTCAAGTGTATATGTTCTGAGTACAGGAAGCATAAGCTTTATAAGACTTGCCGAATTTTTGGTTATACCCGAAACCTTTTGGATGTCATCTATATCTGCTTCAAGAACGCCCGAAAAACTTCCAAAGGTTTTTATGAGTTCGTGAGCCATTGGAGAAGTGTCTTTTTGAGGCGTACCGTAAAAGAGTAACATTTCAAGCAATTTTACAGGCGGCTTTGGCTCGGTTATATCTGCAGAAACAATTTCCTCTTTTAACCTGTTTCTGTGACCCGCGTGAATATTTTCGGACATTTTTATTGCTCCTTCTTCCAAAAGTAAAATAATTGTGCTATAATATATGCAATCTTGATTTTGGAGATTTTTATGAAAAGTTTTATTGTTGGTAAAAACGATGCAGGACGTCGTCTTGATAAGTTTATTCAAAAGGCAATGCCCACTCTGCCGAGTTCACTTATGTACAGATATATCCGTACAAAGCATATTAAGGTTAACCGCAAAAAAGCCGAAATTTCAACAAAGCTGAACGAAGGCGACGTTGTTGAGGCTTGGATTAGCGATGAATTCTTCGCTAAGGCAGAGCCAAAGTACGATTTTTTGTCGGCACCCACAAATTTAGATATTGTTTATGAGGACGAGAACATACTGCTTGTAGACAAAAAACAAGGGGTGCTTGTACACCCCGATGACAAAGAATACCGCGACACACTTATTGGCAGAATTCAGCATTATCTTTACGATAAGGGCGAATATAACCCCGATGCCGAAAACTGCTTTGCCCCCGCCCTTGCGAACCGAATCGACAGAGGAACGGGCGGTATTGTAATTGCGGCAAAAAATGCCGAAAGCCTTAGAATTCTTTGCGAAAAAATTAAAGAGCGCGAAATAGACAAGCAGTACCTTGCCGTCGTTCACGGAATTCCCGTAAAAAAGGAAGCCACCCTTGAGGGTTTTTTAGAGAAAAACGAAAGCAAAAACAAGGTTTATCTTAAATCAAAACGTGAGGGTGATGCTCTCTCTATTAAAACGAGATATCGTGTACTTGCTTCAAAAAACAACCTATCGCTTATAGAGGTTGACCTGCTCACAGGTCGCACCCATCAGATAAGAGCTCATATGGCGTCTATCGGTCATGCTTTACTTGGTGACGGAAAGTATGGAAAACTTAACGCTGATAAAAAGCTTGGTTTTACACGTCAGGCGCTTTATTCATATAAGCTTACCTTTAGTTTTAAGACCGATGGCGGTATTTTAGAATATTTAAACGGCAAAACCTTTAAGGTTAAAAAGGTTTGGTTTGCCGAAGAGCTTTTTGATTTTAAAGGTTAATTGTAACCTCTTTATTTCCTACAGTATAGGGTGTAAGCTTAACACCTGCAGCCTTGAACATCATTTTGGAAGCCATAACAGAAGCCGAGTCAGCATATTTATCACAACTGTAAATGATTTCTTTTATACCTGCCTGAATGATAGCCTTTGCGCATTCGTTACATGGGAAAAGGGTTGCATAAAGACGTGTGCCCTCTAAGGTGCCGCCGCGATAGTTAAGAATGGCGTTAAGCTCAGCGTGACAAACGAAGAAATATTTTGTTTCGAGTTGTCCGCCCTCACGTTCCCAAGGAAATTCGTCGTCTGAGCAAGATTTTGGCATACCGTTATAACCTACCGACATAATTTTATTGTCGTCATTTACAATGCAGGCTCCAACCTGTGTGGAGGGGTCTTTACTGCGGCGAGCCGACAGCTCGGCAATTCCCATAAAATATTCATCCCAGGAAAGATAATCTTGTCTTTTCATATTACACCTCTAAAGTTTTTATTATTTCATATATATCGTTCGGTGCCTGTGCTATATGCACGGCGCCGTTTTCTTTTAATTCTTTTTCTTCCCTGAAGCCCCAAAGGACACCGATAGGAATGGTTTTTGAATTTATTGCAGTCTTTATGTCTACGCCCGAATCACCAATAAATACAGTTTCTTCTTCGCTTACACCGTAACGGCTCATAATTTCGTTTACAGAATAAGGGTCGGGCTTTAGGGGGCGGTCATCGCTTTTGCCGATAACGGTATCGAAAGTGTTTGGGAAAAGCTTTTCTATAACCTTTGTCGCCATATTATGCGCCTTGTTGGTGCAAACGGCAATATGTATTCCATCTTCTTTAAGCTTTAACAGGAGGTCATTAATTCCGTCATAAGCATGGGTTTTATCGATAAAATGCACTTTGTAAAAGCTAAGCATTAAATCCCTTGCTTTTTCTACCAACTCATCTCCCCTTTTATCCTCGGGCAGCGCGCGGTAAACAAGGTTTGGTATTCCGTGACCCACCATACGCTTATATTCATTTGGGGTATGGATAGGATAGCCAAGTGTGCTAAGCGCAAAATTTACCGCATCGGCTAAATCTTCAATTGTATCGCAAAGTGTTCCGTCCAAATCGAAAACGGCAAGCTTTATCACATTTACCCCTCCCCTTTATGGGCATTTTAACACAAACAAACGGTATTTACAATAAATATATAATTTTTTTAAAAAAATACTTGCAAATTCATTTGTTTTCTGTTATTATATCATTTGCTATTGACTAAGTTGACTGAAAAGTTTGCTTACAAACCTAAATTAAGGAGGTGCAGTATTCATGGCAAAATGTGATATCTGCAGCAAAGAAATTGCTTTCGGCATTAAGGTTTCTCACTCTCACAGACGTACAAACAGAACTTGGAAGCCCAATGTTGTAAAGGTTAAGGCCATCGTTAACGGCACACCCCGTCGTGTAAACGTTTGTACTCGTTGCCTTCGTTCCGGCAAGGTTGTACGCGCTATCTAATTTAATTTAGACCTTATAAGCAATAACTTAAAACCCGAAGACAAAAGTCTTCGGGTTTTTGCTTTTTATTCTTCCTTAAAGGGTCGGAGCATCAGGGTTTTTACGATATCCTCAACAGGATAGTTCTCAAAAAGAAGCTTGTGACAAAGCTCTATTATAGGGGTATTTACATTATATTTTTGCGCAAGACTGTATGCCGCCTCACAGGCAAAATATCCTTCAACGGTACCAACGGTTGAGAGTGCCTCTTCTACCGTTACGCCTTTGCCTACAAGCTCACCGAACCTGTGATTTCGGCTATGCTTTGAGGTGCAGGTAACAATTAAATCACCCATACCCGTAAGGCCTGAAAAAGTAACCGCTTTTGCGCCAAACTTTTCGCCTAACCTTGACATTTCAACAAGACCTCTTGTAATAAGCGCCGCCTTGGAATTATCACCAAGTCCCATTCCATCGCAAACACCTGCCGCAACAGCAATAACATTTTTTAGTGCTCCACCCATTTCGACACCTATTACATCAGTACTTGTATAAACCCGAAGATAGTCGTTCGAAAAGGTTTCCTGCACCACTTTGCACGCCTCAGCATTTTTGCCGGCAGCCGTTAACATTGTAGGAATTTCCCTTGCAACCTCTTCGGCATGAGAAGGTCCGGACAAAACAACAATATCAAGCTCGGGAAACTCGTTTTCCAAAACCTCTGATAGTCGCATAAGAGTGCTGTTCTCAAAGCCCTTTGCAACGTTAACAAGTATACCGTGGTTCTTAACCGATTTAAGCTTCTCTGCCGTTTGTCTTACAGCAAAGGAAGGAGTTGCAATAACAGTTATCTCATCATCGGCACAAACCGACAAATCGGTAGTTATTTTTATGCTATCGGGGATAGTTATTCCAGGCAACAGTTTTTCATTGCTTCTATTTTTAAGAAGAGCGTTAACCTCGTCTTCAAAAGGCGACCAGACGGTAACATTATGTTTGTTTGTATCAAGAGTTAACGCCAGAGCCAAACCCCAACCGCCTGCGCCGAGTACCGTAATCTTCATAAGCCTACTTCCGTGAAAAAATTTTCTTTTCTTCGCCTTTTATAAGTCGAGATATGTTGTCTTTATGTTTTATAAATACAATAAAACCTGCTATTAAAGACAATACTATTATAGGTATTATGTTATATGTAATATCAGCTGCCACAAACTGATAAATTACCGAGGTGCCAACAACGATTACGGTCGCAATAAGGGAGCTTAAGGATACTATTTTGCTTATAATAAGGCTTACTGCAAAGCCTGTAAGGCCTAATATAATCGCTATAGGACAGCAAACGGCAAAGGTGCCGACACTACAAGCGACCGCCTTACCCCCTTTAAAGCCAAAGAATACAGGATATATATGTCCGAGCATTACGGCAATACAGCAAAGATAAGCACCATAAGTTGAATTAAGCCATTCGTTTGAAGTTACAGAATAAAGATAACCAAAGGATACTTTGCCGATATAACAAGCGGCAAAACCCTTAACGGCATCGAAAACAAAGGTGAGTATTCCGGGGAGCTTGCCAGCGGTGCGAAGTGTGTTGGTAGCACCCGCGTTTCCGCTTCCTGAATCTCTTACATCTTTACCCGTGAAAAGCTTTGAAAAAATTACAGCAAAATTAACCGAGCCTATTAAATAGGCGGCGATTAATGCTCCTATAATTATAAAAATATATTCTGCACTCAACTATTTATCTCCTCTTTCTCTTATGACAAATCGTATTGGTGTGCCTTCAAGTCCAAAGGTTGAACGTATTTGATTTTCTAAATAACGCTGATATGAAAAATGGAAAAGCTCGGCTCTGTTACAGAAGCAAACAAATGTTGGCGGTTTTGTAGATGCCTGAGTCATATAGAAAATTTTAAGTCTCTTACCCTTATCTGACGGGGGCTGAACACGTGCGGTTGCCTCAGCCAGAATATCATTTAGCTTTCCTGTGGAAATGCGCATTGTATTTTGGGTGTGAACATACTTGATAAGCTCGAAAAGTCGGTCGAGCCTTTGACCCGTTTTTGCTGAAATAAAGATAATCGGCGCAAAGGACATAAAGGAAAAGTCGGTCATAAGCTTTTTCCTGTATGAGTCCATTGTGCTTCCGTCTTTTTCGACTATATCCCATTTATTTACGGCGATTATACAAGCCTTACCCTGTTCGAGCGCAAGACCCGCCACCTTTGAATCCTGTTCGGTGAAGCCGTCGACTCCGTCGAGCATAATTACACAGACATCACTGCGCTCAATTGCCATTTTAGCGCGAAGTACACTGTATTTTTCGAGCTTGTCTTCAACCTTACTTTTGCGGCGAAGACCCGCAGTATCGGTAAAGTTGAACTTGCCGAACTTGTTTTCAACAAGGGTATCTATCGCGTCACGGGTTGTACCCGCAATATCAGATACAATAGAACGCTCTTCCCCTGTAACCGCATTAACAAGTGAAGATTTACCTGCGTTTGGCTTACCAATAACGGCAACATTTATAATTTCACTTTCAAATTCGTCTTCCTCTTCGTCGGGAAGATATTTTATAACCTCATCAAGCAAATCGCCCGTGCCGTGACCGTGCACCGAAGAAACGGCAACAGGGTCACCAAGGCCGAGATTATAAAACTCATAAAAATCAAGCGGAACATTTCCAATATTATCACACTTATTTACGCAAAGAACAACAGGCTTACCGCTTTTTTGAAGCATTGCTGCAACATCTGAGTCAGACGCGGTAACACCGCATTTAACATCGACAACAAATATAATAACGTTTGCCATTTCAATAGCAAGCTCTGCCTGTGACCTCATTCCCGCAAGAATTACATCATCGGTACCCTGCTCGATTCCGCCCGTATCGATAAGCATCATTTTACGGCCGCACCATTCGGCATCCCCATATATTCTATCACGGGTGACACCGGGAGTATCGTCGACTATTGACACACGTTTTCCGATAATTTTGTTGAAAAGGGTCGATTTTCCTACATTAGGACGACCGACTACGGCAACTATAGGTTTAGCCATAATTTCACCTCTTTATTATTCTACCAAAGAGCATATAAAAGAATAACCGTCGGGCTCGGTAATTTTTACCTTGACATTCAGTTCTTTTTCAAGCTCGCTTACAGATATATCATCTAAAAACAAATCTCGCTCAAAGCGCAGCATATTAGCGGGAACAAGCAGTTCTTCTCCTAAATCCTTGTCTTTAAGCTGTGCAATTATATCCTGTCCGGTTACAAGACCTGCAACCGTAATTTTTTCACCAAAAAAGTCGTTTGTAACGGGATATACCTTGCAACTTAAATTATGCCAAATATTGACCGCCTTGTCAACAGTTGCCTTTAACAGCGGCGCTGCCGCAACTCCCGTAACACAGGAAATATGGCGTGGTTCTTTCGGCTCTTCTAAATCGCTTAGGGCGTCATCTGCTTCTTTTTCAAAAAGCGCCCACATACCAACGCCGTTATCAAGTTGAGGAAAGTCGCCGTATTCGGAATAATGGGGCATTTCCCTTTCGGCTTTAAGATAGAATTCATCTGCCGCGTAAACAAGACGGTTGTTATGCTTGGTTTTATTTTCCTTAGCTATTTCCTCTGTTATATCAATAACAGCCGCCGCGGTTTCCTTATTAAAGGGTTCAATCTCAGCCAGTCCGTCGCGAAATTTTGTAAGACCAACAGGCACAGAGGCAATACATTCAACATTTTTATAAACAGACAAATCTTTAAGACTGCGTCTGAGCTCTTCTCCGTCATTATAACCCGGTACCAGAACAAGCTGGAAGTTAAGACGGATACCCGCATCGTCAAACCGCTTAATAATACCTAATGTGTCCCCCGCAAAGCGGTTATTCATCATCTTACAGCGAAGTTCGGGATTTGTTGTATGAACCGAAATATTTACAGGGCTTATATGCATTTTAATAATGCGCTCAATTTCGTGGTCGGTTAAATTGGTGAGGGTGATATAGTTGCCGAAAAGGAAGGATAGACGTGAATCGTCATCCTTGAAATAAAGCGTTTCTCTCATTCCTTCGGGCAGTTGGTCAATAAAGCAGAATATGCACTTATTCTTACAGGAATGTTGCGCATCCATAAGATAAGAATCGAAAACAAGGCCAAGCTCTGTGTCTTCGCTCTTTTTGATTTTGAAAACTTTTTCCTTTTTACCGCGAAGAACGGTTAAAGTCAGCTCTGTTTCTCCCTGATAAAAACGGTAGTCAAGAACATCTACAATATCACAGCCGTTGATTTTGAGCAGAGTATCTCCTGCTTTTATTCTTTTTTTAGCCGCCGGGCTTTTCTTTTCAACCGAGCTTATAATAACCGCCATAAATCACACCTCCAAATAAAAAAATAGAGAAGGAAAACTTCCTCCTCTATCACCTTTAAAAATTAGTCTTCAACCTTAATAACTTCGCGACCGTTATAGGTTCCGCAAGCGGAGCAAAGTCTGTGAGGACGCTTATATTCGCCGCATTTTTCACATTTTACAAGGGTGGGAGCGGTAAGCTTCCAAAGGTTATTACGTCTTTTGTCTCTTCTTGCTTTTGAAGTTTTTCTCTTCGGTACTGCCATTTTTCAGTCCTCCTTAAAATATGTTTTCAGTTTGGTAGATTTTAATCATTAAGCAGTTCTGCTAACGCGGCAAGTCTGGGGTCAATTTCTTTAGTTTGGCAACCGCAGTCGCCTTCGTTCAGATTTTTACCGCAAACTGAGCAAAGTCCCTTGCAACTGTCCTTACACAAAAGTTTTGTGGGAAGGCTCATTACAATGTCGGGATAACAGAAGTCTTCAAGGTCGAGCTGCATATCGGGAACCACTGCAATATCGTCGTTTTCCTCGTTTTCAAGGCTTACAACTATTACGCGGCCAATATTAACCGTATAGCTTTTAACCGTTTCTTTAAGGCAACGGTCGCAAACGCCAACATATTCAACCTTGCAATTCAGGTCAGACTCAACAATACCTGCGCGGCTGACAATTTTTCCGCTAATTGCCACGGGAGAAGGAAGTGGTTTGACGCCAAGGAATTCAAATTCAGACAAATCCATTTCAAATTCTACCGACAGAAAATCTCTGCTGCCTGCAAACAGGGGCTTCAAGTCAAGAAGCATAATCTCACCTCAATTGTCACAAAGTACATTATATATAAAGCGTTTTTATTTGTCAAGTGTTTTTTAAGCTATTATGAAAACATAAAAACAGAGTGGTTTGCCCACTCTGTTTTTTGAATTAAATTTTTTCTGCAAGTTCAAAAACTTCTGCCGGCAGGTCAGCCTCGTCACAAGAAACTGTGAAAACAAATTCGATATCTTTGTTTGCAGCAACTCTTTTGAAGAAACCTTCGATTCCATCTAAGCCGCCACCGATTTTCTTGGTTGCGTCACCGAAAATATGAGTAATGTCGTAGTTACTTGCAGCTATTCCGCAGAGCATGGCATAATATTCATCGTAACCGGAAATTCCGTAACTTTCTACATCAATAAGACGTGCTTCTCTTGCAACGCTTAAAGTGAGGTTGTCACCCTTTTCAACACAAACAACGCTTCCTGGACTGCTTTTAGCTGCTGCGTTTACTAAGTCGATGAGTTTCTTTGTTTTGCCTGAACCTTTGTTTCCGATAATAAGTTTAATCATATTATCCGCTCCTTTTCTATATATACCGCCGAGGCGGTT
This sequence comes from Acutalibacteraceae bacterium, assembly GCA_045615225.1. Lineage (GTDB taxonomy): Bacteria > Bacillota > Clostridia > Oscillospirales > Acutalibacteraceae > SFWF01. The sequence continues at coordinate 9,066 of JAZLEK010000005.1, forward strand.
ATTTTTTATTTTGAAAGACGTGCTTCAAGCTCTGCCTTAGCGGCTTCATAGCCGGGTTTGCCAAGAAGAGCAAACATATTCTTCTTATAGCTTTCAACACCGGGTTGGTCGAAGGGATTAACCCCAAGCATATAACCCGAAATGCCACAAGCCTTTTCGAAGAAGTAGATAAGGCGACCGAGATTTTCTTCATCGGCTTTATCTACATTAATAACGAGGTTGGGAACCTGACCGTCGGTATGAGCGAGCACGGTGCCCTCAAATGCCTTTGCATTAACAAAGGAAAGGGGCTTTCCTGCGAGGAAGTTGAGTCCGTCTCCGTCATCTTCTTCCTTTTCAATAACAACATCGTTTCCGCACTGACCGATAGTTACAACGGTTTCAAAAAGAATGCGGCTACCGTCCTGTACATATTGGCCCATTGAGTGAAGGTCGGTTGAAAAAATAGCAGAGGCGGGGAAAATACCCTTATTGTCTTTACCTTCGCTTTCACCGAAAAGCTGTTTGAACCACTCTGCCATCATTGTGAAGCGGGGTTCGTAAGATACGAGCATTTCAACCGACTTGCCCTTACGATAGAAAGCGTTTCTAAGGGCTGCATATTTATAACAATCATTGTTGTTGATATCGCGAACTGCATAGTCCTTAGCGGCAGCTGCAGCACCTTCCATTAACTTATCGAGGTCAGCTCCGCAAACAGCGATGGGTAAAAGGCCGACGGCTGTAAGAACCGAGAAACGACCTCCAACATCGTCGGGAATTACAAAGCATTCGTAACCCTTTTGGTCGGCAAGTTGCTTTAAGGTGCCTCTTGCTTTATCGGTTGTGCAATAAATTCTCTTTGCAGCCTCTTCTTCGCCGTAGCGTTCTTCAAGATATTTACGGAAAACTCTGAAAGCGATTGCAGGTTCGGTAGTTGTTCCTGATTTGGAAACAATGTTAACCGAAACTCGTTTGCCTTCGCAAATTTTAAGAAGGTCATCTAAAGCGGAACCGCTTATTGTATTGCCTGCAAAGTAGATATCGGGTGTGTTTTTGGGAAGGGCGTTATAGTTATTGGATTTTAAAAATTCAATAGCCGCTCTGGCGCCGAGATAAGAACCGCCAATACCGATAACTACGAAAATGTCGGTATCGCTTATAATTTTTTCAGCAGCCTTTTTAATTCTTGAAAACTCATCCTTGTCGTAAGCGGTGGGTAAATCTATCCAACCTAAAAAGTCGTTGCCGAGGCCTGTTTTGTTATGTAACATATCATGAGCCGCTTCTACCTGTGCGGTGAGACCTGCAAGGTCGTTTTCGCGGATAAATTCGGCGGCGTATTTGTTGTTAAAGGTAATTGCCATTTTTTTAAGCTCCTTAGCTACAATGCTATTTTTTATTTATATATATTGTACACTAAAACTCTCTTTATTTCAATAAAAAAATATTAATTTAATTAATATTTTACAAATCAAAGGGTAAACAGTCCCTTAAGCAGTCTTTTAAGGCAATCAAAGAAGGTAAGTCTGTCTACCGTAGATGCGGCAGTTATGGGGATTACGCCGACCTCCTCATCCTTTAAATAGACGTGGACATAACCGATTATATCGCCCTTTTTAACGGGTGCGGTAAGTTCCTGTTCCATACTTATGCTTTGGGTTATACCGCTTTCCTCTCCTTTGCTAAGCAGTAAAGGCAAAACGCCTGTGGCTTCAGGCATAACAGATTTGACAACACCTTTTTTAACGGTAATCGGCGCAAATTCATCGGTATTTGCCTTAACCTCGCAAAAGCTATAATTTGCAAAACCGTAATCAAGTAGCTTTTGGGCTCCGGAAAACCTGTCTTTACTTGTTGGCGAACCGAGAACTACGGCAATAAGAGTAAGCCCGTTTCTTTCGGCTGTTGCTGAAAGACAGGAACCCGCTTTGCCCGTTGTTCCTGTTTTAAGCCCAAAACAACCGTCATAATAACGCACAAGCTTATTTGTGTTCACAAGCTGCGATTCCCCGTTTCTGAGCGAATCCATTTTAATTGTAGAATAGTTGCGAATAAGCTTATGCTTTATAAGCTCGGCCGACATAACCGCGATATCGTAGGCGGTGGTTAGATGACCGTCGGCATCAAGGCCGTAGCTGTTGATAAAGTTTGTATCCTTAAGGCCGAGTGCTTTTGCTTTTTCGTTCATTCTTTCAACGAAGCTTTCTTCGCTTCCGGCAACCGCTTCGGCAAGGGCGACCGTTGCATCGTTTGCAGAGGCTACTACTACGGCGCGAAGCAGCTCATCTACCGTCATAACCTCTCCCTCTTCAAGCCATATCTGAGAGCCGCCGAGTGATGCAGCGTGGGCAGATGCGGTAACCGGAGTTTCAAGCTTAATTTTTCCCTCTTCAAGCGCTTCCATAACCAGTATCAGCGTCATAACCTTTGTGATGGATGCGGGAGCAAGTCTTTCTCCCGCATTTGTTTCATAAAGAACTTTACCCGTATTATATTCAATAAGTATTGCCGATTTTGCGTTGATATTAAGTTTTTCTCCTATTGATGCGTTGGCTTGGACATTTTCTTCAAGCGGAGTATCGAGGTCGGCTCCGACATATTCGGTTGACACGGTATCTGCCGACACCGTAACAAAACAGGAAAGCAACAAGACTGCCGACAAAAGCAAAGCAATTAATTTTTTCATATAAAAACACCTCACATACCTATATATATGTGAGGCGCATTTTTTTAATAACCCAAAGCTTCGGGTGTGATTATAACCTTTATTCTGTTTTTATCCCTTTGAAAAGCGGTAATCACATACTGACTGCAGATACGCTGAGGGCTTTTACAGCCATCGGCAAAGCTGCCGTCTACACAGATGCAGTGACCAAGCTCTTTACACGGGGTGTTAGTGTTAAGGCGCACCGCGTTTTTTGGCGCGGCAACCGTTTTTACCCTTTTAAACCCTTCGTTTATATCTCTTACAATTTTATTGGCGCCCACTACACATATTACCTTTTTAGGTCCAAAGGCAATACAGGAAACTCTGTTGGCGTTACCATCTACATTGATAAGCTCTCCATTTTCGGTAACGGCGTTTGCAGAGGTAAGATATGCATCGGCCGAAAAACAGTCGCGGTACAGTTTTTGAACATCTTCGGCAACGGCGCGGTCAAGAAAATTATAATCTCCGCATCGCATAAGGGCCTCTACCCCACACTCCTTAAGGGTTACAGAACCTCCACACGATATTGTGTCGCCATCATTTAATATGCTTTTAACTATATCGGGAATAGTTTCTTTATTTTCGGCATAAAAAACCTCTATATTGTTGGCTTTTAACGCGTCGATTGTTCTTTGAATTTTTTCTGTCATTATTTACCCTCCGTAATTTTACCGCCGCCAAGCAATATATTTCCAAGATAAAAGGCGGCAGACTGTCCCGGGGTGGCGGCACGCTGAGGTTTTTTAAATTCGAGAATGCCCTCATTTTCAGAAACGGGATGGAAAATACATTCCTCGTCTTTTGCGCTGTACCTAAGCTTTGCGGTACACTCCATATCTCCGCTTGGGAAATCGGTCGCTATCATATTTACATCCTTAATATATATACGAGTTTTAAATATGTGCTCTTCATCTCCCAAAACGACCTGGTTTGTATTAGGATTTTTTGAAATTACGAACTGCGGTTTTCCAAGTGCAATGCCCAGTCCCTTGCGCTGACCGATTGTATAGCATTGGTGACCCAAATGCTCACCGAGGCGGTTGCCGTTTATATCGATATAGTCGCCCTTTATAAAACTCTTGTTTTCGGTTTCCTGAATAAATGCGGCATAATCTCTGTCGGGCACAAAGCATATATCTTGACTTTCCTTTGCGGCGGCAGATGCAAAGCCGTAACTTTCGGCAATTTCTCTGACCTCAGCTTTTGTAAGGTTACCGAGCGGCATAAGGGTATGGGATAACTGATACTGAGAAAGCTGCCACAATACATAGGTCTGGTCCTTGCGGTTATCTTCTGCTCTGTAAAGCAGATACCTGCCTGATGCGCTGTCGAATTCAATTCTTGAATAATGACCCGTTGCAATATACTGACAGCCTTCTTTTTCAGCTATATCAAGCAGTCCGCCGAACTTTATATATTTATTACATTCAACACAGGGGTTGGGGGTTAGTCCCGCATGATATTCATTTATAAATCTGTCTATGATTTCTTTTCTGAACTTTTCTCTCATATCATAGGCGGTGTGTGGAACGCCGAGCTTATCGCAAACATCTTTAGCAAGTAGAGCCTCTTTCGGTATAGTCCCACCGTCTTCGGTAAGGCGAAGTGTTGCTCCGACGATACTTTTGCCCTGCTGCTTTAAAACAGCAGCCGCAACCGAGCTGTCTACACCGCCCGACATTGCAACCATTATCTTTTCCATAACCTCACCTCTTTTTTGTAATTCTTTTCATATTACTTGAATATATTATACCAAACCGATTCGTATACAAACGATTGTAAACGGACATATTATATGTATAAAGTCTATCATATTATTGATTTTTTGTAAATCATTTTAGAGCACAAAATACGACCGAAAATAAGGTTTTCACCCTGTTTTCGAGTTTTAGAGCAAGCTTGAGGTTGCTTTTTTGTCGGTTTGCACAAAAAAAGCGGCCAAAAAAGCATACCAAAACGGTTACAAACCTGTAACTTTTCGTAATTTATTTGTAATTTATGTGCATTTTGCACAAATTGGACCGTGTTTTTTAGTTTGACATATGTAATTTTCGAGAGTATAATACCCAAGAACTGAAATTGACTTACCGAAAACGGTCCTTATTAGGACACGAAATCAAAGGAGTTTATGATGTTACAAAAAACAAAGCAGCAGCTTAAAGCTTTTCTTGAAGCCGCTGTAAACCACATTAAGAGAAATATTCCTGCCGTAGTAAGCCTTGTGCTATCTGCAACCGCAATTATGCTCACAATTGTTTGCTCGGCTCATACAGTTACTGTATTTGACGGAACACGTTCTTATACAACCTCGGGCATTTCTTCAAACATTCCTGCAGCCCTTGCGAAAATTTCTCTTCCAAGAAACAGCTATGATATTGTAAGCGTTACAAATAAGCTTTTCTCAACCAAGGTAGAAATTAACTATCTTGTTCCCATCACCGTTAAAATTGGTGACAAAACCGAAACCTATACCGTAAAGCAAGGTAAACTTTCGGATGCCCTTAAAGAAGTTGGAGTTAATGTCGATGAACACGACATTGTAAACGTTTCGCTCGACAGCTATATTGACGGCTACACCTCGGTTGAAATTACCGACGTTGAATATGTTTACGAAACTGCAGTAGAGTCTATTCCCTACGGAAACGACGTTATTTACTCTGACAAGTACGATACCAACACCAGCATTATCGAACCCGGTAAAGCAGGTTCAAAAACCGTTACCTATGCAGTTAAGTATGTAAACGGCGTAGCAATCTCTTCTTCGGTTGTTGAAGAAAAGATTACCGAATATGCAGTTGATAAAACAACCATTATCGGCACAAGCGCACCTATCTTTTCCGGAAAGCACGCTACAAAGGCTGATGATGTTCCTTGTATTTCAAAGCTCAACGCGCCTGATGACCTTTTAATTGACGAAAACGGTAAGCCTATTACCTATTCTTCAAAGAAGACCTTACGCGCTACCGCTTACACACATACCGGAAACAAGATGTCTACAGGCAAATATCCTAAACCGGGATATGTTGCAGTAGACCCCAGAGAAATTCCCTATGGCACGAAGATGTATATTGTTTCTGCCGACGGAAAATACGTTTACGGTTACGCTATCGCTGCTGACACAGGCGGATTCATTTACGGCACCCGCGCCGATATGGACCTTTTCTTAGACAGTGAAAGCCAGTGCGTTAAATTTGGCAGAAGAGATATCGTAGTATATTTTATAGACTAATTTAAAAAGACCTCGTTGTATGAGGTCTTTTTTTATACTTCATAAATCTGCGTGTAGGCTTTTTTGCCCGATTTGTCGGTGACTGTAATGCGGAAATATCCGTCCGACTCTTTAAGCGGAAATTCGGCACAGTTTATTGTTTTACCCTTTGCGGCGTTTTTTTGGTCTGTTCTTCTCCCACGGGTTATAAGGTGGGCTGAAACAGCGTCGGAAAACTCAATTTTAACTATACCGTCTTCAATTATAAGAGAGGTTATAAGCGGACCGCTTGAGGCGTAAAAATCACCCGCCTTAATTGCGCGGATAACATCCTTGTAGCAAAAAGACTTTGGGTTTACCATTATAAAGCCGCCGAAAGCATCGCTGTTTTCATCGTCGGGCAAAACGGTGTGGGCGTCGTCACTGCAAAGGCATAAAAGCGGTTTCCCTGCACGCCAGAATTCATCGAGCGCACTCTCGTCGATTATTCCCGATTGCTTTACACAGGCGTGGTTATAAATTTCTACCGCAAAAAGCCCGTCATACTTAAGATAATCCGAGGCGTTTTCAAGCGACCAGGTCGGGTGGTTATAACCGACTATAAAGCCGTTGTCGTTTGCGATACTTATAATTTCGTTTATTCCCTCGGCGCTGTATACCCTTTCATATTCTCCGTTATGCTTTATAAGGTCTTTACACTTTTCTCTTGCAAAATGGTCGTAAACAGAATTATAGCAAGGGGTCACTGTGTTATGTGGGTCTAAAGAATAAAGATTCAGGTGAGTAACCCTCATATCGAAGTTTTTCAAAGTGGACTGAGCAGCAAATTCCTTTATTGCGATTTCACAGGAAGTAATAGTTAAAAAATCATCATCATTAAGATACGAATAATCTATAAGATGTTCGTGGTCGGTAATGGCAAGTATGCTATATCCTCTTTTTTTGTACTCGGATTTAAGTTCTTCGGGGGAAAGACTTCCGTCCGAAAAGGTTGAGTGAGTATGAAGGTTAGCCTTGTAGTAACGGCTTTCTTTATCTATAAAAACTCTTTTCATTTTATTCTCCTCAAAAAACAAAAGGCGGTCTTCCGACCGCCTTTGATTATTTATTCCTCGGTGTTTTCAGTAAGGTCGACAGCGGCAACATTAACATTAACCTTGGTTACGGCGTTAGAGGTCATACTTTGAACCTTGTCTTTAACGCCGGCCTGAACCGCTTCGGCAACCTGTTTTGCATTGACATTTTTGCTGATGCAGATATTAAGGTCAATAACAACAGCGCCGTTTTTGATTTCGGCCGAAACAGGTTTGAAAACCGATTTTCCCGAAAAAGCTTTTTTAATATCTACTTTTTTTGCAGCCATTGAACAAACGCCGCTAATTTCGAGCGCCGCCATTGCCGCCATGCTTTCGATTACATCAAGATTTATAGAAAGTCCGCTTGAAGTTGCCAAAACCAATACCTCCGTAATGTGATATATATTATCTTGAAATTATTATACCACAAAATTCAAAAAGGTAAAGCCTTTTTTAATTATCACTTGCAGAAATTATTTTTATATCTGCTGCTGTAAATGATGTTTTTGACAAAACGGTATCCTGTATCTGCGCAATTTTCTGCGCATCAGAAGTGCCTTCAATTATTATATTTATATCCTTTTCCCCTATTACCGCAACAACGCTTGAAAAGCCCTTTGCCTTAAGCACCGTTTCAATTGCCGACTCCTGTTCCGCTGCCGTAGCCAAAGCCGCCGCCTTATTAACCGCATTTTTCTTTTCTTCGCCGCTTAAATCTGTTCTGTCTAATGTTTCTTCAATTATATCAAGCGCTTCTTCCCTTGCTTTGTTACGGTCGTTTCTGAGCTTTACAAAATAATCCTTTTCCTGCGCCTTATCGTCCTGTTGTGAGCTTACCTCTGCGTTTACATATTCGGCTTGACCAAGATATTTGGAAGAATTGTTTACCCCTTTTCCCTGGTCTGCGGAATATTTCATATTAAGTCCAACCGCGGCGGCAAGAGCCACCACCATTACGGCCAGAGCAATTTGTGTTTTTGAGCCTTTACCCTTTTTCATTTATAAATTTCCTCCCGACATAAATTTTTCTTGAAGTTATATCAAGCGCCGCCGAAACGGCGTTTTTTAATGTTTCGGCTGTTTCCTCGTTTGCCGAGCATATTATGCTAACCCCACGGACACGGGGCATATACGAAGTTATTACAAGCGGCTCTTCGCTACCGTTTTTATCTCTTACCGTTATATAGTTTTTTTCGCTCTCTGCGCTTTGCCTCGCTTCATCCTTGGAATCCTTTTCTTTGACCTCGCTCGCATATTCATAGACCATACCCGTATCAAGTGTTACCGTGACGGTTGATGACGCGTCGGCGCAAATTCCAAACACCATATCCTGAATCTTTTTTTCAAGGAAAAGGCAATATTCTTCTTCGGAAAATTCCGCTTTGCCTTGCGGTTCGGTTTCTTCTTCACCCGAAAGATTAGATATAAATATAAGCGCTATTCCAATAATGCCTGCAACAAAAATTATTTTTCCAAATTTTTTGTCACTCAAAAGCTTTGCTAATTTTTCCTTCATTGCTTCACCTTGATATCACAGTCTATTCCGTTTAAACTAAGTTTATTTTTCACTTTGGCCGCATCGTTACACCCAAATATTTCTATCTCATTAATTATTATGCTGCCGTCACTGCTTTTAGTAGCCTTTGCGGTAATATTTTGGTAGGCTATCCCCTCTTTTTTCAGAATTTCACCCACTATATATTCGGCTTGATATTCATAAAGGTTGTCTGCGGAATATGGTTTTGGGGTGAAGGTAGGGACCGTTGCCGTAAGGCTGAGCTTTCCGCCGACCACCGCCGACACAACCGAGCATATAAGACACAAAGATATTATATATTTCATACTTCCTTGCAATCTTCCACCCGATATCAGCCCTACAGCCGCCGTCATTACCGCCGCGGCGCAGAAAGAAATTGCTATTTCTCTTATTAAATTCATCAGCTTCCTCCCGCTATTATTGAAAGCGAAATTATAAACAGAGCGCCGACAAAAAGCATTACCCCAATTAGCACCGCAATAACCGAATCGGCGGCGCGAAGAATATCGGTTTTCATCTCCACCCCTAAAAAAGCCGATATAATATCAAGTCCAAAAAGGATAAATCTCCAGATTAACAGCTCTATAACAACAGGCAGTATCATTGCAGCTATCGCTACTACGGCAAACATACCAACCGAGCTTTTAAGCAAACCGACAGAACCGATTAAGGTACCGAGTGTTTCGGAAAGCGCACCGCCTGCCACGGGGACAAAGGAACCTATCATAAATTTTACCGTTTTAAGTCCTAAATTGTCGGCAGCTTTATTAACCGTTACCTGAATTGACAAAACGCCTATAAACAGGGTTAGTATAAACGACAGTATCCACATCGCCGCCTTTTTTATACCGTCGCCAAGGCGGTTTATTGCGCCGATAGGCATAACACCGCTTACAACGGCAACCCCTAAATAACAACTCATTAATGGCACTATTACAAATGCCGAAAGACTGCCTACCGCACCCGCGGCAAAGGTTAGTAAAAAGCTCATTCCCGTGGCTGTTGCAGTTTTTCCGCCGACGGTCAAAATACCCGCATAGATAGGTATAAACCCATCCATGAGCACACTTATTCCTTTTATTGCCGAAGCGCTGCTCTCTATAAGCGAAAACATTGGAATCAAAATTGCCGTTACCGAACACAAGGTGAATATGTAGGATGCCGTATTATTAAAGGGAGCAAAGCCCTCAAAGGTGTTTGCCACAGCAATCAAAAGCATAACCGCAAGCACCGAGCCTGCGCATTTCAGCGGTTCTTTTATTCCTGATTTTATAAAACCAAAAATTTGAGAAAAAATGCTTTCGGGGGTAAGCTTACTTACCCAATTTGAATCGGCCATATCTATTTCAAGCCCCTCTATCACCCTTTCGGAATCGGGGGTCAGATATTCTATAATATTGCCCGCTCCGCTGATTTCATATTGTTCCTGATAGGGACTTGCCTGAACATTTAACGAAAAAATAAAAGCAAATGCCAAAAATATAATAACCTTTTTCATTTCTACATTATAAAGCCGTATGCCGTTTCGAGAAGAGATAACAGCATAGGCACAGATAAGACAAAGATGGCGCATCTGCCCGCAAGCTCCGCCTTAGAAGCCAAGGATATTTGCCCCGCCTGTCTGCAGGAATCTGCTATGAATCCCGTTATTACACATATTCCAAGCGATTTAAGGGCGACTATAAAAAGAGAGGATGCGGTAAATGCAGATACCGCATTTCTGACTTCATACAGCTTTTCGGTAACGTCTGATATAAGCATTAAAAGTATTGCCGTGCCCGAAATCAAAGAAATCAGCAAGGAATATTCACTGTTATATCCCTTAAGCAAAACAGCCACCGCGGCCGATACGACGCATATTCCAAGAATCTGAACGATATTCATAATCCAAACACCGCTTTCACGGTTGAAAAGAGGTCGGCAATAACGTCAATCACCATTAAAAGCACAACAACAAGACCCGTTAGGGTCATAAGCATTGCTTGGTCTTCTCTTCCTGACCGGACAAGCACCTGATTGAGCACCGCAATAATTATGCCTATTGCAGCCACCTTGAAGATTAAATCGACATCCATTTTAACCCTCCTATATAAGAACAATTCCCACAAGCAAGCCCGTAAAGATTCCGAGTTTTCTGTAAACCGAGGCCTTTTCTTTGGTTTCGGTTTCGGCGGCGCTGAGCGTTTTTTTAAAAAGAAGCGAATAATTTTCGCATCTTTTTATCTCATATTCCGTATTTCCCATTCCAAGCGATGAAACAAATTCCTTTGCAAGAGACATATCTAAAGCGCTAAGCCCTTCTTCTGATAGGTATATATTGTATCCCTTTTTGTATATGCCTGCCGACGCGCCAAGCGTTTCGATAATTTTTTCCATTTCTTCCCCTATTTTTATTCTTTCTGCCGTTTCTATAATAAATGTGTAGATTGCCGATAGCCTTTTTTGGCGTAAGCGAAGTTTATTAGCCTTTAAAAAACCAACTGCCGTAGACACAGACATTAAAAGTAAAATCCCAAAAATCTTAAGCATCGGTTTGTACCTCTTTAGGCGTTATTATCATAAGCTCTGCCCCGACACCGCCGCTTATAAGGGCAATTTTGCCGATACTTCCGTCAAGAAGCGCGCTTGTTACACCCCTTGATTTTATTTCGTTTATATCAGAAGCGTGAGCGGTTGCAAGTATTTTGACTCCAGAATAAAAGCTCTCGCGTATCAGGGCGAGTTCCCCACCGTTTCCCACCTCGTCAAAAGCTATATATTCGGGGTTTAAGGTGCGAAGAGCAATTTCACTACCTCTCGCCTTATCGAGCCCCGTTATAATATCGGTATTTACCCCCACGTCAAGCGTACCGTCTCTGCCACACAGTTCTCCCCTCGTGTCGATTGCGCAAACTCGATGCCCCTCGTTTGATAAAATACGTATAAGGTCGCGAAGCAGGGTTGTTTTTCCGCTTCCCGCCGCGCCGACAATAAGAAGCCCCTTATCACTTTCTTTGGCAAGTTCTTTTGCGCACCCCTTTACTTCTTTTGCAATTCTAATATTAACCGAGGTTACCTCTTTCAGTTTCCCGAAAACAAAGTTTCCGCCTATTCCCGCGCGGTTACCCGAAGCCATAGATAAAAAGCCTTCCCTTAGTTCCTCTTCCCTTGCGTAGAGTGAGCTATCGGTAATCCTTTTAATCACCTCGCCGATTTCCTCATTTGTTACTATAAGAGGCCGACTTGGAATATAACTACTTGCTTCGCTGTTTTCTGATATGTAAAAGTTGTGTTCACTTGTTATACACAGCGGGCGGTTTGCCCTAAGCCTTATTTCAAACGCCGAATTTTTAATAAATTCGGGAAGCTTTATTAAAACTGCCGATATTCTATCGGGCAAAGCGTATAAAACCGTTTCAAAGCGAGAGACCTTTTTGATTTCTGTCATTTTTATCACCTAAAACATACTATGTACAACCCTTAATTTTTATTACATAACAAAAAGCCGTACCTTTAAAAAGGTACGGCTTTTTCGTGTATTGTTATTTAATTATTTATTTTGAAGCAGGTCGCGAATCTGCTTTAAGAGGTCTTCGGTTGTGGGATTGGCTTCGCGTTCAAGTCTTGCTTTCTCCTCTTCTTCTGCCTTTATTCTGTCGGCTTCAAGCTGTTTGGCTTTGAAATAAGCATCAACTGCTTCTTTGTCCTTAAGCTTAATGCCCTGCTTTTTCATAGCCTTTTTGTCTTCATAGCTGATAACACCCTCAAGAAGCTTTGCTGTCATTTCCTTTTGCTTTGCGGTAAAGGTATTGATAGCCTTTACAACACAAAAAAGAACAAAAGCGATTACAAAGAAATTGATAATAGCGTTAATGAATGCGCCCCAGTCTATGTAGTTATAAAGGGTAAGGTCTAAGTTGGGGTCAGAAAGGTCGGCAGGCTTGGGGCCGAGGAAGGTGAAGCACTCTGACAGTGTGTTTGCGCCGATAACAAGCGAAATTATCCAGTTAATAAAAGGCTTAATAATGTTTGTTGAAACTGCGGTAACAATTGCGGTAAACGCACTACCTACAGTAACACCGACAGCCATGTCGATTACATTGCCGCGGGTTATAAATACTTTAAATTCATCAAAAAACTTTTTCATAAAAATTCCTCCTTTTTTGACATTATATCTTGTTTTTCTAAAAATGTCTATCCTTCTTTTAAATCTTGAATAGTTCTTACGGGGTGGGGGCTTTCAAGATAAGCAAAAAGCTCATCTATATTCTCGGTTACTTTATATAAATTAAGACAACCTGCGCGTACAAACTTTTTTTCAACTGCCACTTTCATCATTGAGTTAAGTTCACTGTAATAATCATTAACATTATAAAGAACTATGGGTTTATTGTGACGGCAAAGCTGTTTGGAAGTAAGAATTTCGAAGAATTCTTCAAAGGTACCTACTCCGCCCGGTGCAACAATAAACGCATCGGCATTTTCTTCCATTATTTGTTTGCGTTCACGCATGGTTTTTGTTTGAATAAGCTTATCACATTCGAGGAAAACGCCCTCGATTTTTTCATCATCAAAAAAGGTTGGAATAACGCCTAAAATATAGCCGTTGCCTTTTTTCACTCCGCGGGCAACCGCACCCATAAGGCCGTTCGCGCCGCCGCCAAAAACAAGGGAATGACCGCGCTTTGTCATTTCAAAACCTAACTCTTCTACCTTTTTGACAAATTTATCATCTATTGAAAAAGATGCTGCGCCATACAGACAAATTCTCATATAATCACCTCTTAATAAGTATTATAATAGTTATTGTGTGTAGAAATAGCAAAATATTGCTATTTCTACGCCAAATCAACGATTTTGAAAAAACAACCAAATTACTTATAGTTTTGTTGTTTTGAGCCGAAATATCGGCTCTTCGTGGAAATGATAAACATTTCCACGTTCAATAATTATTATAACAAGTTTTATATAATTATTACACTTAAAATTTCCTTATTTCAAGAGAAGTATCGTCTTCACCTTTTTCAATGTTTCGTACAACTATAAAATAACTGTAATGCTCATTAACATCAACCTTGATTCTGTCGCCTACCTTTGCGCCTATGAGCGCCGAGCCTAAAGGAGATTCCTTGCTTATAATGTTTTCAAACGGGTCGCGCCTTAAAGATGTTACAATTCTCACCTTTTCTTCACAGTCGTCCTCTTCAACATAATAGGTAACGGTATCAAAAAGGCCCACCTTGCCGTCTTCACTTTTGACGTCAATAATTTTTGCAGTTTTTATCATATTGCGAAGGTATCTGATACGGCTTTCGTTTTTGCCGCGTTCTCTTTTGGCGGCGTGATATTCGAAATTTTCGGACAAATCGCCGTGACTTCTTGCAAACTTTACGTCTTCAAGTATTTGGGGACGCACAACACCAATTCGATATTCAAGCTCCTCCTTCATTTTATCTATATCAACCTGTGTCAATTCGTCAAACATATTTGTCTCCTATACCGGATTTTTAACGGCTAAAACCATACCGTTTTGTTCATATTCTTTTTGAGCTTTTATGCCGTATCCCATGCCAAAATAAAAATGTTCATCAGCATATGTGAAGCTTAAGGCGCGGACAGGATAGTTAAAATAAAACATTTCCTCAAAGGTTTCGCCATCCTTGCTTCTCATTACCGAAACACGGAAGGTTTCTTTACCCTCTTCATCGGTAATTTTTTCATTGCAAAGCAGGTATAGGCAGTCTTTTATTACCCTTATATCATTTACGGCAGTTTTTTCGCCCACATCTATTAACTCGGCGGTTTTCATATCTGAAGATTTATAAAAGTATCCCGCTGCTATATATTGATTGCCTTTAAATTCGGCCTTTTGAGCAATAATGTTATAACCGGTTCTTGCAACCGTAAGAGAGGATATCATATCACTGTGATATACAAACTTATCCTCTTCAAAACGATAAATTTCGTAATATGGTTTTTCACCATAGTTGGTATGAAAATAAGCAAAAAGTTCGCCATTCAAGGTAAAAAAGTCATATACTCTTATAAATTCCGCGCCATATGTTTCGCGAATTTTTCCGTCTTTATAAAGGTAAACGGGAGTCCAATTTCGCTCATCCTCGGTCATCTTAATAGGAGTATCGCCATCAACAACACCAAGACCCACAAAAAGCTTGCCGTCAAATTTTATCATATCAAAATTATGTATTCCTCCGGGAATGGTGTTGTTGGTTTGCCATCTGCCATTTTCACAATAATAAAAGTTGCCGTAAGACCAAGAGGTTTGGGGGTCACAGCCTGCCGCATAAAGCTTATCATTCATTAAATAAAAGCGTTCTATTTGTTCATCTGGCAAACCGCTGTCTATCTTCCACGCTTGTTCTTCAAAATCATAATGATAGATGACAACAGGACCCTTGTTTTTATCGTAATCTCCGCTGCCGACATAAAGTCCGCCATCGAAGTATTCTAAATCCCACACACAGCGTTCAACTCCGCCCGTTTTATAATAATCCTTAAGAGGAATTCCAAGCTCGGTATACTCTGCTGCATAAGGATAATCGGGCTTACAGCCTGCAACCGAAATGGCGCACAATAACGCTATCACTATCGCAATTATTTTTTTCAAACAAACCACTTCCTAATATTATATAGATATAATTATAGCACAACAAAATAAGAAAACAAGTTCCTATCTAATAGCTCTTTAAACGCAAAACACCGCCCATATTGGCGGTGCTTTGCGTTTAAAAGGGATATATTTATAAGGGGAATATCGAATTAATAGGTTGAAGCAATCAACCAATTGTTAGCTTGCAAACACCTTCATATTTCGCCGATAATTAAAACTTAATCTCTTTAACATCAACAGTCCAATCCGCATCATCACGCAGAACAAATTCTACCTTTTTTATCTGCTTGTCAGGATTAGATTTTTTAATTAGATATTTACAATAATTTTTATCTCCGATACGAATCGGCATGGTTGAGTAAGCCACTTCGGAGACTCTGTCATCCATTCTTTCTCCGCTGCTTCCGGGATAATTTATCGGATCACTTTTGCTCATTTCAGCACCATACCATTTAACGTCCTGAGTTGCTATATGCTCACCCTGGAAGATAGGTGCCGTTTGCACTGTGCCATCGGCATATTCAATATGATAATCACCTATATGGTAATCTTGTTCATATTTATCTCCGCCAATTACATATATACCATCGGCAAATTCAATATAAGTCTCGGGTTTGCTGGTTGTGTGAATAACCTCAATATACTTATCTGCTCTGTTAATTGGCAAGCCATAATTCCAAGTGAAGAGCTCCTCAAACACTTTCTGGCAAACTTCTTCATAGTGCGCATCATTGGTGTCGTCATATTCGTCATTCCAGAACAACTGGTCATGATAAGCCATACTGAAATAGATGCGGTTACGCTGCAAGAGCATCGGTGTTGTTGCAGCCCAGTTTGAGCACATACCACCGGTAGTGTTGTTACCACAGCGCTTTTTATAACCGCCAAGCATATTTTCTCCGCGGAAGTTGCCAAAAACCACAGGAAACTCTCTGACCTCTTCGTCGTGTTCTTCGCCAAAGGACCAGAACCAATTCATACATATAATATCTTTAGGAATTTTATAGCGTGCTTCCCATGTAGCAGGAATAATACCAAGGAATTTATTCCAAGGCTTCCAGTTCATATAAACATAATTTATTGCGCCGCCAAAGTTTATTCCATCTTCGGTAAGTACATTTTGAAGCTTATCGCACCAGAACATTGTCTTAACGCCTTTTGAAGCCAAATAATCGTGAATTTTAGTTAAGTCTTCAGCAAAAATATCTGATGCATCCATCAGTCTCTTACGGCAACGGTCACATACATTTATAGAATAGTACTCATCGTGACCTACGTTTATAACCTTAGGATTAAAGACTTCGATTACTTCATCAAAAACATCAAACAGAAGCTCATAAGAAGCAGGGTTTGAAGGACAGAATGTATCGGGATATGGGTCTTCCGGACGTTCAGCAAGTTCGGGATGACGTGTTAGCAGATAATCACAGTGAGATGTACTGGGGATTTCGGGGATTACTTCAAGTCCCCTGTCTGTTGCATATTTTATAATATCCTTTACTTCTTCTTGACTCAGCACCTTACCGCCGGCTATTTGCGCATGGATGCAGTCCTTGCGCCAAGGGAAAGTATGGTCCTGAAGTTCCAAAGCTTTTTCGGGATATTCGGTCATAAACTCGCAGTATTCAATCCAACCTTCGTTAATTTCGGGATGACGCTTAAATTCCATTGCGCCACCCACCTCCATCATAATTCTATTCTGACGGAAGTACATCATCATATTAACTAAAGCCTTGTAATCATCCATTTCTTCTCTTGCGGGAAGATAGATTTTAACGCCTCGGAATGAACTGCTGGGATAATCCCATATATATTCGTAATTAAAGCAACCATCATTATCAAGAAGTCTTAAAAATGTCATAAGACCGTATATGGCTGCTGACTGGTCGTCGGCATAAACAACAATATCGTTGTCTTCAACACGAATTACAAAGCCATCTTCGTGCTTTTTGAATGCAACGCCACTTTTAAATTCTGCATAATTGGCGATATTCTCATCGATTGGCTTTACGCAGATTCTTCCTATTTCATTTTTGGTTGGATTTACTACAGCAAAACGGCTGAGGTTGAGTTTTGCAACCTCAGGTACATCTTTAAGCTTTGTATTTATAGTAAACTGAAGTTTTAAATCTTTTTCATTACCATATCTATAAAATTTCATTTTATTACCTCCGCTCACTATTAAATGGTAATGTTATTTTTACTTATCAAGATATCGATTAAACAGGTAATTAGCGCCGCCAATAGAAGCTAAGCTTTCATCTGTATGCATAAAACGCACCGGTCTGTCTATTCCGATTAAAGACAGGTTTTTTAGTCTTTCGGTAACCATATTATAAAAGTTTTCGCCAAAGTCACAAATCTCTCCGCTTATAATAACAAGTTCCGGGTCAAACAGATTTATAATAGTATTAAGCGCGAGTGAAAATCTTCTCGCAACAGACGTAAGGACCTCAACGGCTGCATCATCATTATTTTTAAATAACTCTACAGCCTCTTGTAAAGTCACTTTTTTCCCCAAGCGCCTTGATATTCTTTCAAGTATAACAGGAATGCTTATATACTGTTCTAAGCATCCTCGTCCGCCGCACAGGCAACGTTCGCCATGAATGTCCATACAAATATGTCCAAACTCACCCGCAAGCCCGTTTTTGCCCTGATAAATATCTCCGTCGATGATAATGCCTGAACCAACACCGTCAAACACGTCGACAGAAATTAGACTTGTTATTTCAGGGTAACGTGTTTTTTGAGCATAAGCCGCAAGACCAGACGTATTACGAAACTCTATTGTAAGTCCTTCAAACTGCGATTTAATCGACTGTAAAGCGCCTGTATCGACACTAAATCCCAATACTGATGAAGCCGCGTTTCCGTTCGTGTTATGTAATAGTGCGGGAAGTGCTATTACCGCGGAAAGCAGTTTAGGATATAGCTTCAGGGTGTCTTCTATTATTCTTACAATTAAAGGATACAGCTCCTTCTCCGAAGAATAACAAACCTTTTCAAATGTACACTGTGTAAGGCTAAGTCCGTATACACGGCTATATATCCTGTCTTTATGTACGTCTAACACCAAGAAATAACCGCCGTCATTATTAACGGTTAACATCGTAGCCTTTCTGCCAACCGAATTTGTTTGGGTTAGTCCGGTATCATTTAAAAAACCTTGCGCTATATATTCATCAACTAAAGTAGAAACAGTTGTAGCTGCAAGCTTTGTTTTTCTTTTGATTTCTGCGCGAGAAATCGGCGCTTCGTTTACGATTGTTCGAAACACCAGTTTTTTGTTAACACTTTTGATATCTTCCTGTCCTGCTTTGTTATGTTTCATTATGAAACCTCCCTAAAAGCTTCTTTGCAGTAAGTATATCATAAATACCTTTATTATTCAAACATTTAATAATGTGACAGTAGATTACTGTCACATTATTATCGTTTCAAAATTTTACTATTTAGCGTGATTTTCAAGTATTGTCTTT
>JAZLEK010000006.1:0-3643 GCA_045615225.1 Acutalibacteraceae bacterium
CATAATACCCCAAATCATACCTTGGGCAACGGCTCCCGGCATAGCTGTAAGCCAGTTTAGAAAATCCATTTTTATCTCCTATTATATAGATATAGTGTGCCGCGGTTTTAGCCGCGGCACACGCAGTATTTAATTATTTAAGTTCTTCGTAACCTTCGGGAATAGTAATTCCAAGTTCATCGCAAAGGGACTTGTTATATTTCTTAACGGGGTTGTTATCGTACTGGATTGCCATATTTTCAATCTTTTCTTCGCCCTTCAGTACTTTAACTGCCATTTCACCGGTGGTTTTGCCGAGGTTTTCATAGCTGATTGAAAGCGTTGCAATTCCGCAACCCTTGCAGATACCTGCTTCGCCTGCAATAACGGGAACCTTCTTGGGAGCAACTGCGCCGTTGATGGTTTCGGTACAGGAAGCAGCGGTGTTATCGGTGGGAACGTAGATAGCGTCACAAGCAGAAGCGGCAGCCTCACTAACAGATGCAACGTCTTCGCTTCCGTTGAAGCCGAAGTCCTTAACGGTGATGCCTTTGCCTTCAAGGTATTCTTTTACAACCTTTACCTGATAGGCCGAGTTTGCTTCAGCCTTGCAGTAGAGTAAACCAACAGTCTTAGCGGTGGGAACAAGGTCAATAATCATCTGAGCCTGTTCGGTAAGGGGCGCTAAATCGGAAGTACCGGAAACGTTGCCGCCAACAGTGCCTGTGAAGTTTTCAATTTCAAGAGCAACGCCATATTCGGTAACAGAGGTTCCAAGAATGGGAATTTCGGTTGTTGCATTGTAAGCAGCCTGTAAAGCAGGTGTTGCATTTGCGAGAATTAAATCAACCTTTTTAGAAACGAAATCGTTAACGATGGTTGTGCAGGTGTCGGGGTTGTTTGCTGCATCCTGCTCTAAGAAGGTAACGTTTTCTGCGCCGAGAGCGGCAACAACAGCGTCTTTAAAGCCTTTTGTTGCAGCGTCGAGCGCTTCATGCTTAACTATCTGGCAAATACCGATAGTGAACTTGCCGTCATCGGCAGGTGCATCTGCATCGTTGTTTGCGCCGCAGCCTGCAAAACAGCAAATAAGCGCTAAACTCATAATAATTGCTAATAATTTTTTCATAAATAAAACTCCTAAAAGTATATTTGCAAAGAGTGTTTTTCATTGCTCGTTTGCCGGGATGTTTCATAGTATAGCACTTTAAAGCGTTAAAGTCAAGAGGTTTTTTTAAAAATTTAAAAATTTTTTATTGCGCTAAAGTGACCCCCGAAAATCCCGTTAAACAAGGGGCTTTGGGCGCATAAAAACGGCGGGAGTAAACCCCCGCCCTACATAAAAAAGAGCCTTGCGGTTTTATATGCGACGCAGACTCCCCGCAACTGTTCCCCTTTCCCTTTTACCTAATAAAAAAAGACCGCTGATGCGGTCTTTTTTTATTCTTCGTTTATTTCAAACATATCCTGAAGTCTTTCAATGAAGGCATCGGCAACGAATTCATATTCCTCGTCGTCTTCAATGGGGAAAAGATATTCTTCTCCGTTTTCTTCGCCAACCTTTACAATTACGAGCTCTCCGCTGTCTTCAAGCAGTTCTTCTGCTGTTTCGTGAACGGGAAGCATTGCAAGGTATCTGCCGTCGTCCGATTCAATAGCATCGAGCACCTCGAAGGTATATTCTTTGCCCTCGTCATCGGTAAGACTGATAATATCGGGGTTGTATTCTTTATTCTCGCTCATATTAATTCTCCTTTTTTAATCGAATAGGTCCTTTACCTTATCGAAAAAAGACTTCTTCTTATTATAGTTTTTATCATCGGTTGCATCTTCAAAGGCGCGAAGCAGTTCCTTTTGCTTTTTGGTCAGGTCCTTTGGTATTTCAACCGAAATTATCACATATTGGTCGCCCTTGCCCGAATAATTGAGCTTTTTTATACCCTTATCGCGGAGCTTAAAGCGTTCGCCGGGTTGGGTTCCCTCGTGAATATTAAATTTTACCTTACCCTCTAAGGTTGGAACGGTAATCTCTGCGCCGAGAGCCGCCTGGGCAAAGGTTACGGGAATTTCGCAATAAACATCATAGCCGCGTCTTTCAAAGAAGGGGTGCGGACGAATAGAAACCTCAATAATCAGGTCGCCGTCGGGACCGCCGTTATGACCGACATTACCGCCGCCGCGGATGGAAAATGCCTGGCCCTCATCGATTCCTGCAGGAATTTCGATTTCGCGGTCCACCGTGTGTCTGATTTTGCCTCTTCCCTGACAGATTTTGCAAGGCTTTTCAATGGTTTTACCAACACCGCCGCACTTATCACAGGCGCGCTGTGTCTGCACAACGCCAAAGGGTGTTCTTTGCTGTACGGTTACTCTGCCGCTGCCGCGACAGGCTGAACAGGTAACGGGCGAAGTTCCCTTTTCGGCGCCGCTTCCTCCGCATTCCTTACAGTTTTCAATGCGCGTAACCTTAATTTTCTTTTTACAGCCCTTTGCCGCCTCTTCAAAAGAGAGGACTATGTTCTCTTCTACATCCGTTCCTCTGCGGGGCGCGTTTGGGTTTCTTCCACCGCCGCCGCCAAAACCGCCGCCGAACATAGAGCCGAAAATATCGCCAAGGTCGCCGAAATCGAAGCCTCCAAAACCGTCTCCGAAGGGGTTTCCTCCTTGTCCTGCGCCGAAATTGGGGTCAACGCCCGCGTGACCGAACTGGTCATATCTTGCCTTTTTATCTTTATCGGAAAGCACTTCGTATGCCTCTGCCGCCTCTTTAAAGTTTCTTTCGGCTTCGGCATCGCCCGGATGCAAATCAGGGTGGAACTCTTTGGCTTTTTTTCTATATGCTTTTTTTATTTCATCATCTGAAGCACCCTTGTTTACACCAAGGACTTCGTAGTAATCGCGTTTATCTGCCACTGTATCGCTCCTTGCGGAAATAATGAAATCCTGCCTAAAGGCAGAATGAAATCATAAAACTAATGTTTTATAATGAAATCTTGTGCTTCGCACAAAATGAAATCAAATCCGTTTCATCCGCCGCGGCGGATTTCATCACGCAGTGATTTCATTCCGTAAGGGATTTCATTCGTTTCCTTTTGGAAACGGATTTAATTGCAAGCAAGGATTATCCTTGCTTGCTGTCGTCTACATCTGTGTAGTCGGCGTCATATACATCGGGGCCGGCCTGTGCGCCACCTTCTGCGCCGCCTTGAGCTGCCTGTTGAGCTTCAGCTGCTGCTCTGTAAAGCTTTTCGCTTACAGCGTAAACCTGCTTCTGAAGTTCATCCTGCTTAGCCTTGATAGCCTCTAAATCGGTGCCCTTAAGAGCTTCCTTAAGAGCTTCTTTTGCGTCTTCAAGACCCTTCTTCTCTTCTTCGGTAATCTTGTCACCCATTTCAGAGATGGTCTTTTCGGTGGAATATACCATTTGGTCGGCAGAGTTTCGAAGGTCTACTTCTTCTCTGCGCTTCTTGTCTTCTGCGGCATACTGTTCAGCCTCTTTTACAGCCTTATCAATATCGTCCTTGGACATATTGGTGGAAGCGGTAATTGTGATGGACTGTTCTTTGCCTGTGCCGAGGTCCTTAGCTGATACATTAACGATACCGTTAGCGTCGATATCGAAGGTTACTTCAATCTGGGGGATTCCGCGAGGAGAAGTCGGAGG
>JAZLEK010000007.1:0-3768 GCA_045615225.1 Acutalibacteraceae bacterium
TTGGGATTTTGTTAATCTTCCTCATTCCTGGAATGCTATTGACGGACAGGACGGAGATAACGATTATTTCCGCGGTACCGCCTATTATGCAAAGAAGTCGGAGGCCAAGCGGTCTTAGGAAGACAAGCAAGTTGTTCAACTCCTTGGCTCACAGAACGACATGGCTACGATCCGACTTAATTGGGATTTTGTTAATCTTCCTCATTCCTGGAATGCTATTGACGGACAGGACGGAGATAACGATTATTTCCGCGGTACCGCCTATTATGCAAAGTCTTTCGGTAAGATGGATTTGCCCGAAGCTCAGCAATATTACCTTGAAATCAAGGGCGCAAACTCTTCTGCCGACGTTTATTTAAACGGCAAAAAGCTTGCTCACCACGATGGCGGTTACTCCACTTGGAGAGTAAATCTTACCGACACCTTAGAGGTTTCCAACCTTCTTGTTATTGCGGTTGATAACTCTGCTAACGAGACAGTTTATCCTCAGATGGCAGATTTCACCTTCTATGGCGGTATTTACAGAGATGTTAACATCATCTGTGTAAATGAATCTCACTTCGACCTGGATTACTACGGCGCTCCCGGAATTGCCGTTACCCCCACAGTTGAGGGAGACAACGCAAAGGTACACGTAGAAACCTATCTTACAAACGCTAAAATGGGTCAGACTGTTCGTGTTACCCTTTACGACAAGGAAGAAAACGTTGTTGCTCAGAGCGAGAGCGCTGAAGCTACCGCAGATTTCATTATCGAAAAGGTTCGCCTTTGGAACGGTAAATTTGACCCCTATCTTTATTGCTGTGAAGCCGAGCTTGTTGAAGACGGCGAGGTTATAGATAACATTTGCACACGTTTCGGTTGCCGTACCTTTAAAATTGACCCCGATAACGGCTTTATCCTTAACGGTAAGGAATATCCTCTTCGCGGTGTTTCTCGCCATCAGGACAGATGGGGTCTTGGTAACGCGCTTCTTCCCGAACACCACGAGGAAGATATCGACCTTATCTGCGAAATGGGCGCTACTACAATTCGTCTTGCTCACTATCAGCACGACCAATATTTCTATGACCTTTGCGACGAAAAGGGTCTTGTAATCTGGGCTGAAATTCCTTATATTTCAAAACATATGCCCACAGGCAGAGAAAACACAATTTCTCAGATGAAGGAGCTTGTATTACAGAACTACAACCATCCATCTATTGTTGTTTGGGGACTTTCTAACGAAATTTCTATTGGCGGTTCTGACGAAGACCTGCTTGACAACCACCGCATTCTTAACGACCTTTGTCACGAGCTTGACAAAACCCGTCTTACAACAATCGCTGCTGTTTCTATGTGCAAGATGGATGACCCCTATCTCCAGATTCCTGATGTTGTTTCCTATAACCATTATTTTGGTTGGTACGGCGGAGAAACCGCTATGAACGGTCCTTGGTTCGATAAGTTCCACAAGATGCATCCCTCCATTCCGATTGGTTGTTCGGAATACGGATGTGAGGCTCTTAACTGGCACACCTCAGACCCAAGACAGGGAGATTATACCGAAGAGTATCAGTCTTATTATCACGAAGAGCTTATTAAGCAGCTTTTCGCCCGTAAATATATGTGGGCAACTCACGTTTGGAATATGTTTGACTTCGGCGCCGACGCAAGAAACGAAGGCGGCGAAAACGGACAAAACCACAAGGGCCTTGTTACCTTCGACCGTAAGTATAAGAAGGATTCCTTCTATGCTTACAAGGCTTGGCTCTCTGACGAACCCTTCGTACACCTTTGCTCTAAGCGTTATATCGATAGAGTTGAGGACGAAACTATTGTTACCGTTTACTCAAATCTTCCCGAGGTAGAGCTTTTTGCTAACGGTGTATCGGTTGGCAAAAAGACCGCCGAAGACCATTTCTTTAAGTTCACCGTTAAGAATGTGGGCGAAACCAAGCTTACAGCTGTAGCCGGTGACTGCAAAGACGAAAGCGTTATTCGCAAGGTGGACACCTTTAACGAGGAATACAGACTTGTTGAAAAGGGCGCAATTCTTAACTGGTTCGATATTGATTCTCCCGAAGGATATCTCTCGCTTAACGATAAGATGAGCGACGTTATCTCCACCGTTCAGGGTAAGCTTCTCTTCGCGGGAATGTTTGCCAAGATGATGGGTGGCAAAAAGGGCAAGAAGGGCGAAGAGCCCAAGATGGAAGCAATGGGATTTGAAATCAATGCCGATATGATGAGCATGATGGGCGGATTTACCGTGCTTCGTCTCTTCACCCTTATGGGCGGAATGATGGATGTTAAGTTTACAAAAGAAGAACTTTTAGATATCAATAAAAAGCTTAACAAAATCAAGGCTCCTAAGAAGAAGTAATACAAAAAGGAACTGTCCGTTCGGACAGTTCCTTTTTTAGTGGTCAGTGGTCAGTA
Organism: Acutalibacteraceae bacterium; assembly: GCA_045615225.1. Classification (GTDB taxonomy): domain Bacteria; phylum Bacillota; class Clostridia; order Oscillospirales; family Acutalibacteraceae; genus SFWF01. Next base: position 2,422 of record JAZLEK010000007.1, read on the forward strand.
GAACGCAGTTTTCCGCTTACCTGATACATTGTGTCATCAGATATCATTGTTTCAACCTTGAAATAAGGCTCAAAGAGTTTTGCAAGTTCGGTTTCGCTTATAAGACCAAGAGATACCTTACTTGCCGCGCCCTCGTGACAGGCGTTAATCTCTTCTCTTGAAGCGCCGTGGGCAATAGTGAGTCTGCCGCCGCTTTTGAGCAGAGAGGCAAGTCTTTTTATAAGAGCTTCGGGCTCGGGGAAATGGGGAAATGCGTTATAAACAACAATAAGGTCGAATTTTTTGTTGAACTCAGCCGAGAGAATATCGCCGCAGACAACCTCTATTTTGCTTTCGTTTTTGTGCTTTTCTTTTGCGATTTTTACCATTTCTATTGAGATGTCAATTCCTGTTACAGAAGCAACATTCCGTGAAATATAGTAATCAAACATAACCCCTGTACCGCAGGCTACATCGAGGATGTCTGAGCCCTCTGAAAGCTTTGCGTTGTTAAGAATTTTTTCTATAACCAAGGGGCTATGCTCGTTTATTTCGTCCCAAACAGACGCGCGTTTGTCGAAAAATTCAATAATATCTTTATTATTCATTTATGCTTATAAGACCTGCCTTTGTTAAAGCGGTAATAAGAAGAGGAATAAGTACAAGCTGGATTGCAATTCCCGGAATTCCCGTTATAATACTTGCGCCAACCCAGGCAAAAGGTGAAACACCGGGGGTGAAGATTAAAGCCTTTGCAAAACCGGCAACAACTCTTCCGATAAGCATTGAGGCTGTAAGGCTTAAATAAAGGTCCAAGAGGTTTTTTCCTGTTTTAACGTATTTCATCATAAGTCCGCATACAAGTCCGTAGACAGCGCATTCCACCATCATAGACGGGGCAATCGACAGAGGCGGCATACCTGTGATAAGAGAAGAAAGAAGGGGACCCATTACTCCGCAAACCGCACCGTAAACCGTACCGCACATAAGACCGCAGATAAGCACGGGGATATGAATGGGAAGAAAGATGTTTCCCGCATTTGGAACGGCGTGGAAAAGAATGGGAAGTACCACACACAGCGCAAGGCAAATTGCCGAGGCGGTGAGCCTTTTTGTTTTAGAATTATTCATTATAAACACCTCGAAAAATTTTGCTTTAATGAATATAACATAAAAAAACACCCCCCACAAGCACCCGGGGGGGATATTTTTTAAATAATTTTATTAAAGATAAAAACTTGTCGCAAGCATTACAATGAAACCGATAAGCAGAGCAAAGGTTGCGCCCCTTTCGCTTCCGTGGGCATGGGTTTCGGGTATCATTTCGTCGCTTATAACATAAAGCATTGTACCGCCCGCAAAGGCAAG
>JAZLEK010000008.1:0-14004 GCA_045615225.1 Acutalibacteraceae bacterium
CCGTTTTTGGTTTCTTCTGCGCGATAACGGGTGTTCTGAAGGAGAACAACGTCGCCGTCCTTCATTGCATTAACTGCAGCCTTTGCATTTTCACCAACAACGTTATCGTCAGCGGCAAAAACAACATTTACACCGAGGTGCTCAGAAAGTCTTTTTGCTACGGGAGCAAGAGAAAGTTCAGGCTTAGGTTCACCCTTCGGCTTGCCAAGGTGGGAGCAAAGGATAACCTTGCCGCCGTCAGCCATAAGCTTTTTGATTGTGGGAAGAGCGGCAACGATTCTGTTTTCGTCGGTAATAACGCCTGCTTTAAGAGGAACGTTAAAGTCGCAACGAACAAGAACGCGCTTGCCTTTTACATTAATGTCGTCAACTGTCTTTTTGTTAAGAGCTGTCATTTTTAAATCGTCCTTTCGAATGATAAGATTTACATTGTTAAAAAATAAACATACTATTTATATTTTACACAATAATAAAAATTTTTGCAATACATATTTATTATGAAATATGATTTTTTTACCACTTATAATTGTGCAACTGACCGAAATTTTGCAAAGCGGGGTAATTCCACTGGCGAAGCACCTCGTAAACTCCGATTGCTACCGAGTTTGAAAGGTTTAAGCTGCGGGCATCGGACACCATTGGAATTCGAACGCATTTTTCTCTGTTTTGAAGCAATAACTCTTCGGGAAGACCCTTTGTTTCTTTACCGAAAAAGAGATATGCATTATCGGGGTAAGACACCTCTGTGTGGGTGTGAAGAGCTTTGGTTGTGAAGAAGAAAAATTCACCCGAATTTTTAGAGAAAAAGTCTTCCAAATTATCGTAATAGGTTATATCAAGCAGATGCCAATAATCGAGCCCTGCCCTTTTAAGCTTTTTGTCGTCAATTTTAAAGCCCATAGGGCCGACAAGATGAAGTCTGGCTCCCGTTGCGGCGCAGGTTCGCGCAACGTTGCCCGTATTTTGAGGGATTTCGGGCTCTACCATAACTATATTAAGTATTGCCATTAATTTTTCGCCTCACTTAACTCTTTGTCGAGTTCTTCAAGATGGGCAGTCCATTCGGCATCGCTAACAGTAGGATGGGTTTCGCTGTAGGCTGTAAACATTGAAGAAAGGGTCTTGTTATAGTCTTTTCTGAGCTGAATTTTGGTTTTAACCCCTATAACAAACACTATGATAGAAAAGATAATCAGTAAAATAATAGGGGCGTGGTGATACCAGAAAAATTTATTTGACAAGACGCCTTTATCTAAAAAGGCAAGAGAAATATTATCATTACTGTTAAGGGTGATAATTTGAGCAATTCCTGCGACAAGTGTGAAAGCAAAGGCGGGTATTTGTAAGTTCTTTTTAAGACAAATCAAGCCAACAATCATAAGAACAAAAACAATTATAGAGGTAATAAACAGTTCTGTATGTATGTTTTTGGCAGCCTCTTTATAAAAGAAAAAAGCGGTTGTGTTGCTTAACAGATAAAGCCCGTGGAAAAGCATAAACCAGGCAAACGAAATATAATATAAAATCTTACCGGTTTTATATATGCTGCTTTCTGTATCGATGCGGACAATTCCCTTTTTGTAATTTATTTCTTCTACTTTTTGTAGAACCGAATTATAGTATTTCATAATTTACTCCTAAGCTGTTATCTAAATAATTATATATCATATTACTCGTTTTTTCAAGACTATCAACAAAAAATATAATCCCCACATCATAAGACAGATATTCTGCCTAACGATGTGAGGATTATACATAAAACTTTAATTTAAAAATTTAAATTAAACTAACTCGATGATAGCCATTTCAGCTGCATCGCCGCGACGGGGACCTGTTTTTGTGATACGGGTATATCCGCCTGCAACATCAGCGTACTTAGGAGCGATTTCGGTGTAAAGCTTCTTTACAACCTCGTCCTTAGTGATAAAGGCCATTGCCTGACGCTTAGAAGTAAGACTGTCAGTTTTTGCGAGTGTAATATATTTTTCGGCCATAGCGCGAACTTCCTTAGCGCGAGTAACGGTTGTTTCAATTTTGCCGTTCTCTAAAAGGAAAGTAACCATTGCGCGAAGCATAGCGGTTCTGTGGTCGCTAGTTCTGCCGAGCTTACGAGTTCCTGCCATTTATTTCACTCCTTAGGAAATTTGTTGGTAAGGTGAAGCCGAATTATTCGGCGTCACCTTTCTTTAAAGAGAAGCCAAAGCTTGCAAGCTTTGCAATTACCTCTTCGAGAGATTTGCGGCCAAGGTTTCTTACCTTCATCATATCCTCTTCGGACTTGTTGGTAAGGTCTTCAACAGTGTTGATTCCGGCGCGCTTTAAGCAGTTGAAGGAACGAACAGAAAGGTCGAGGTCTTCGATAGTCATATCGAGTACCTTTTCGCGTTCTGTATTACCCTTTTCTGCCATGATGCTTTCGCCTTCAGCAACTGCTTCAGAAAGGCCGAGGAAAAGTCCGAAATGCTCAATAAGGACACGAGCAGCAAGAGATACTGCTTCATTTGCCTTAATAGAACCATCGGTCCAAACCTCTAAAGTAAGACGACCCTTATCGATAGCACCACCTACACGGGTATCATCGACAGTGAAGTTGCACTTGGTAACAGGGGTATAAATCGAATCTATCGGGATAACGCCGATAACGGTAGTTGCGGGCTTATTGTTTTCGGCTGCAACATAACCGCGACCCTTTGAAACGGTCATTTCGATATTAAGCTTTGCATTCTCGCCTAAAGTAGCAATATGCTGCTCAGGGTTTAGAATTTCAACCTCTGAATCGGTCTTAATAGAAGCACCGGTAACCTCGCAAGGACCAACAGCGTCGATATAAACGGTCTTAACCTCATCGCAATACATTTTTGCAATGAGTTCCTTAATGTTAAGGATAATCTCGGTTACATCTTCTTTAACGCCGGGGATGGTTGTGAATTCGTGAACAACACCGTCAATTTTAACGGTTGTCACTGCTGCACCCGGAAGTGTAGAAAGAAGAACTCTTCTCATACTGTTTCCGAGTGTTGTAGCATAACCTCTCTCTAAAGGTTCCATAACGAATTTGCCGTATGTGCCGTTTTCAGATAACTCCAGTGTTTCAATTCTGGGCTTTTCAATTTCTATCATTTAAAAGCTCCATTCTCCGCATATAATTTTTGAAATCTTTAATATTTGTGCGGATAATATTAAAGATTGTTTTGAAACTTTGTCTATTACTTAGAATAGAACTCAACGATAAGTTGTTCTTCAACGGGTGCTTCAATCTGCTCACGCTCAGGAAGGTTGTTTACCTTCACTTCATAAGCGTCGCGATTAACAGCGAGCCATTCGGGAACGGGCTTAGCAGAGTTAGCTTCTACTACTGCCTTAATCTTATCGGTAGCACGATCCTTTTCGCAAACGGTAACAACGTCGCCTGCCTTAAGAAGGTAGGAAGCGATGTCAACTCTGTGACCGTTTACTTCAAAATGACCGTGACCTACGAGCTGACGAGCTTCTGCACGAGAAGAAGCATAGCCTGCTCTGTAAACTACGTTGTCAAGACGGCTTTCAAGGATACGGAGAAGGTTTGTACCTGTCATACCCTGTGCCTTAACTGCCATCTCATAATAATGACGGAACTGATGCTCTGCAACACCGTAGAAACGTCTTGCTCTCTGCTTAGCGCGGAGATGGAGACCGTAGTCAGAAGACTTCTTTCTGCCCTGACCGTGCTGGCCGGGGGCGTAGCTTCTAACGGTTATAGAGCACTTTTCGGAATAACAACGCTCGCCCTTAAGGAACAATTTCTGTCCTTCGCGACGGCACTGTCTGCATACTGCTCCAGTATATCTAGCCATTTAATACACCTCCAAATTATACACGTCTTCTCTTGGGAGGACGGCAACCGTTGTGGGGAATCGGGGTAACGTCTTTAATCATGCTAACCTCGAGTCCTGCGGACTGTAATGCGCGGATTGCTGCTTCGCGTCCTGCGCCGGGGCCCTTAACGTAAACTTCAACGGTTTTAAGGCCGTGCTCCATAGCAGCCTTAGCAGCGGTTTCTGCTGCGCTCTGAGCTGCGAAAGGAGTAGACTTTCTGGAACCACGGAAACCAAGCTCACCGGCAGAAGCCCAAGAAAGAGCGTTGCCCTGTGTATCGGTGATGGTTACGATGGTATTGTTGAAGGTAGACTGGATATGAGCGGCACCGCGCTCGATATTCTTTTTCTCACGACGTCTGCGTCCTGCAGAAGCCTTTGTCTTAGTAGCCATTATATCCTTACCTCCCTAATTATTTCTTCTTGTTTGCAATGGTCTTCTTGGGACCTTTGCGGGTACGAGCATTAGTCTTGCTGCGCTGACCTCTTACAGGAAGTCCTTTTCTGTGACGTGTTCCGCGATAGCTTCCGATTTCAATAAGACGCTTGATATCGAATGCAATTGCACGACGACGGTCACCTTCTACTTCGAGGTTTTTCTCGATGTAGTCACGAAGCTTAGCAATGTCGTCCTCTGTTAAATCCTTAACGCGAGTGTCAGGATTAACGCCTGTTGCTTTAAGAATTTCTTTTGATGTAGTAAGACCAATTCCGAAGATATAGGTAAGACCAATTTCTACTCTTTTCTCGTTCGGAAGATCAACACCTGCTATACGTGCCATTTATTGCACCTCCAAAAGTGTTTGTGCGCGGGGATTAACCCTGGCGCTGTTTGTGCTTGGGATTCTCACAGATAACCATGATTTTTCCCTTGCGCTTAATTACTTTACATTTGTCGCAAATCTTTTTTACAGAAGGTCTGACTTTCATTTGGATTTTCCTCCTTAAATTTGTCAGATTATTATTTTGAACGCCAAGTTATGCGTCCTTTAGTAAGGTCATAGGGAGACATTTCTACCTGCACCTTATCACCGGGAAGAATTCGGATGAAGTTCATGCGAAGCTTTCCTGAAATATGGGCGAGTATTACGTGTCCTCCGTCAATTTGAACCTTGAACATTGCGTTAGGCAATGCTTCAACGACGGTACCCTCGAGTTCAATCATATCTGCTTTTGACATATTGTTTTCTCCTTATTTCATATTGCTGCGATATATTGCTAATGCTTTTCGCAGCGATTTATCGGTTTTAAGTTCTTCATTATTAAGGGTCGTTTCAGTAAAGGCTAAATGCTTTGGATTTTTACTTTTTGGGGAAGAAAGCTTATGTCTTTTTCCATCCGAAATAAAAATTCTGTCATTTTCTGTTTTCACTATAACCGAAAAATTGCCTTTATCACTTCCTGCTTTCGAACAAACAATTTTACCTACCATAACCTTGTCCTCTTTATGCTATTGTCATAATCTGAGGACCGTCTGAAGTAATTGCAACGGTGTGTTCAAAATGAGCTGAAAGGGACCCGTCCTTAGTTAGAACAGTCCAACCGTCCGGCATAACCTTAACATCGTGTTTTCCCATATTAACCATAGGCTCGATAGCTAATGTCATTCCGGGAAGAAGGCGAACTCCTCTTCCGGCTGTGCCGAAATTGGGAACCTCGGGGGCTTCATGTAAGCTTGTGCCTACTCCGTGGCCGACGAAATCTCGTACCACCGAGTAACCACGGGCTTCTACATACGACTGTATTGCAAAGGATATGTCGCCTATTCTGCCGCCCGCACGCGCCATTTTGATGCCTTCATAAAGGCTTTCTCTGGTCGTGTCTATCAGCCGCTGTGCCTCGGGTGAAATATCACCGCAGGCAAAGGTGGCAGCGTTATCGCCGTGATATCCTTCGAATAAAGCTCCTAAATCAACGCTGACTATGTCGCCCGCCTTGATTTTACGTGAAGCTGTCGGTATTCCATGAATAACCTCATTGTTTATAGATATACATGCTGTTGCAGGATAGCCGTGATAATTTTTGAAGTTGGGAACTGCCCCCTGACTCAAAATATAATCTTCGGCCAACCTGTCGAGCTCGGCGGTTGTAACGCCGGGCTCGATAGCAGTGCCTATAAGTTTTAATGCTCCTGCCGATATTCTGCAAGCCTCTTTCATTATAGACAGCTCGCGTACGGTTTTAAGCACTATCATAATTATATCTCCAATGCAGCGAGAACAAGCTTAGTAGTATCTGCTACTTCTTCCTGTCCTTCTACTATGCGGAGCTTACCGCTCTTCTCGTAGTAATCCTTGAGAGGTTCGGTTTGTTCGTGATAAACGTGAAGTCTGTCAAGAGCGGTTGCGGGTTCGTCGTCCTTACGGATGGAGAGTGCTCCGCCGCAAAGGTCGCAAACGCCGTCTGCCTTTGGTTTTTTATACTCGGTATGATAGCTGGCGCCGCAAGAAGCGCAAACGCGTCTGCCTGACATACGGGTAACTATTTTTTCGTCCGGAACCTCGATAGAAAGCACACAGTCAATGTCTACTCCCATTTTATCGAGGGCTTCGGCTTGAGGAATTGTTCTCGGGAAGCCGTCTAAGATGAATCCGTTTTGACAGTCATCTTCAGCGAGACGTTCCTTTATGATGCCGATTACTACATCATCGGGAACAAGTTTTCCTTCGTCCATATAGGACTTTGCTTTGAGTCCCATTTCGGTGCCGTTTTTAAGAGCGGCGCGAATGATATTTCCTGTGGAAATAGCGGGGACGTTAAGCTTGTCGCAAATAATTTCAGCCTGGGTGCCTTTGCCGGCGCCGGGGGCTCCAAGAAGAATAAGTTTCATTTAAATCTCCTTAAATCTCACTAATCAAGGAATCCCTTGTAGTGACGCATCATCATTTGAGACTCAAGATTCTGTACTGTATCAAGAGCAACACCAACCATAATGAGTACCGAAGTACCACCGATGGAAATGTTGAGACCACCGATGTTTCCTACGAAGATAGGAAGGATAGCGATAACGCTGAGGAAGAGTGCGCCGAGTAATGTGATACGGGAAAGAATCTTTGCGAAGAAGTCGGAAGTGGGCTTTCCGGGACGAATTCCGGGAACCGAACCGCCGTTCTTTCTGATGTTGTTAGCAATCTCGACAGGGTTGTACTGAATCTGAGCGTAGAAGTATGCAAAACCAATAATCATAAAGAAATAGAGGACTGCATAGAAAACACCCTGAGTACTGAAGAGAGCAAAGATTTTTGCCCAAGTGTTCTCCTTAGTAAGATCCATAAAAGAAAGAATCATAGTGGGGAGCATAAGAATCGAGCTTGCGAAGATGATGGGCATAACGCCCGACATATTAACCTTGAAGGGAATATGTGAGTTTTGACCACCGTACTGCTTGCGGCCGACAACACGCTTAGCGTACTGAACGGGAACGCGACGTTCTGCTCTTGTCATCCAAACAATGAATGCGATAACAAGTAAGAAGATGAGAACGATAGCAATTACGGGGATGGGCTGCGGATTTTCCTTGTTTGTTGCAAAGCTCCAGAGTGCAGCGAAGGCATCGGGACCGCGGGAAATAATACCAGCGAAAAGTATCATTGAGATACCGTTACCGATTCCCTTTACGTCAATCTGTTCACCAAGCCACATAACAAGCGCAGAACCTGCAGTGAAAGCAGTTACAATTACAAGTCCTGCAAACCAAGAAGCGCCGCCCTTTACGCCGTTAATAAGATGTCCGGAATTTTTAAGGTAGAAGAAATAAGCAATACCTTGAATAAGTCCGAGTATAACTGCGGCATAACGGGTAAGCTGAGCAATTTTCTTTCTTCCCTCTTCGCCTTCCTTGGAAAGTCTTTCAAGGTAAGGAATAGCTACAGTTAAGAGCTGAAGAATAATGGAAGCATTGATGTAAGGTGTTACCGACATCGCAAAAATTGCGCCATACTGAAGTCCGCCACCGGTTAAGATGGAAAGGTAATTGAAGAAATCGTTGGTTTCTGCCGCCTGAAGGGAAGCAAGGTCAACGAAAGGTACGGGAAGCACGCTTCCTATACGAAAAATTAAGATGATGAACAGGGTGAATAAAATCTTTTTACGGATTTCAACAACATTCCAAGCATTTTTAATGGTTTCGAGCATTGTTATTTCACCTCAGCTGTTCCGCCGACCTTCTGAATCTTTTCAGACGCAGAAGCAGAGAATGCAGCAGCATATACTGTGAGCTTCTTGGTGAGTTCACCATTGCCTAAAACCTTTACGGGAAGGCAAGCACACTTGATAATGCCTTTTTCAGCCATAGCAGTTGCATCAACGACAGCACCGTCATCAAACACCTCTAAAGCGGAAACGTTTATAATTGCATACTCTTTAGCAAAAATATTGTTGAAGCCACGCTTCGGTACACGACGCTGTAAAGGCATCTGGCCGCCTTCGAAACCGGGTCTCTGACCGCGGCCGGCACGTGCCTTCTGTCCTTTATGTCCCTTACCGGCAGTTTTGCCGTTTCCGGAACCGTGTCCTCTGCCTATGCGCTTTGCTTCTTTAGTAGCGCCCTGAGCGGGAGCGAGTTCGTGCAGTTTCATTTTTTCGCACCTCCTTGTTAAAGTACGCGGCTTTGGGCCGCCATTTACCCTTGCGGGTCGGCTGACAATAAGTCAGCCTGAATATGGGGCTTTATTAAGCCTCGGTTACCTCAACGAGGTGGATAACCTTTTTAATCTTACCCATAGTAGCATCGTTCTTAGGCTGGGTAACAACTTCGCCTATTTTGTTAAGACCTAAAGCCTTAACGGTAGCGATTTGGTCCTTTTTGCAGCCGATTGTGCTTTTTACGAGCTTGATATTAAGTGTGGAAGTCTTCTTTGTTGCCATTGTTTACTTCCTCCTTAACCTAAGATTTCCTTTGCAGTCTTTCCGCGGATGGCAGCAACCTGCTCAACATCACGGAGAGATGCAAGGCCCTTAACAGTAGCGCGAACTACGTTCATGGGGTTGTTTGAACGAAGAGATTTTGCACGGATATCATGGATACCAGCGATTTCGAGAACTGCACGAGCAGCACCGCCGGCGATAACTCCTGTACCGGGTGCAGCAGGCTTCATAAGAACGCGGCCTGCGCCAAACTCTCCGATAATTTCGTGGGGAATTGTTGTTCCCTTAAGAGAAACCTTAATGAGGTTCTTCTTAGCATCCTCAATGCCCTTGCGGATTGCATCCGGAACTTCGCCGGCCTTACCGAGACCGAAGCCTACGATACCGTCGCCGTTACCTACAACTACGAGAGCAGAGAATTTCATAATGCGTCCACCCTTAACGGTTTTAGAAACACGGTTAAGAGCAACTACACGTTCTTGTAAATCTAAAGTCGATGCATCAATTATATTAGCCAAAAGTATTTCCTCCTATCTTAGAACTTGAGGCCGCCCTCACGGGCACCTTCGGCGAGCTCTTTAACACGGCCGTGATAAATGTATCCGCCACGGTCGAAAACAACCTCGGTGATACCCTTCTCGGCTGCGCGAGCAGCAATTAACTGACCAACCTTGCGAGCTTCCTCGCAATTTCCCTTAGCTTCGCCGAACTCTTTTTCAAGAGAAGAAGCGGAAGCGAGGGTTACTCCTTTAACATCATCTATCAGCTGGGCGTAGATATTTGAGTTGGAGCGAAAAACATTAAGACGCGGACGCTGTGCAGTACCGCTGATTTTACCGCGAACACGCATGTGCTTGCGGATACGAGCCTTGTTAGTATCAGGCTTGTTAACCATATTAAATACACTCCTTTATTATTTCTTACTACCCTTGGCGGCTTTACCCTCTTTGCGACGGATATGCTCGTCAATATACTTGATTCCCTTGCCCTTGTATGGCTCAGGCGGACGCTTTTCGCGAACTTCTGCTGCGAACTGACCAACCTTCTGCTTGTCGGGGCCGGAAATGATGATGCTGTTGGGACCGGGTACCTCAATGGTGATACCGTCGATTTCAGGCATAATTACCTGATGTGAATAACCGAGGTTCATTACGAGGTTGGTTCCCTGCTTCTGTACACGGTAACCTACGCCGTTAACCTGAAGCTCTTTTTTGAAGCCTTCGGTTACACCGATAACCATGTTAGCGATGAGTGTACGGGTAAGACCGTGAAGTGAGCGGTGCTCTTTAACGTCGGAAGGACGAGTAACGATTACTTCGTTTCCTTCAACTGCAATTGCCATATCAGCGTTAAAAGTGTTTGTGAGTGTTCCCTTGGGGCCCTTAACGGTTACAACAGAACCTTCAACCTTAACCTCAACTCCTGCAGGAATTACGATGGGTTTTCTACCAATTCGTGACATTTAAAGCACCTCCCTTACCAAATGTAAGCGAGTACTTCGCCGCCAACATTGTTAGCGCGAGCCTGCTTATCGGTCATGATGCCCTTAGAGGTGGAAAGGATGGCAATGCCGAGACCCTTCATTACCTTAGGCATATCTTCAACGTTTGTGTAAATTCTAAGACCGGGCTTAGAGATACGGCGAAGACCAGTAATAATCTGAGTCTTGTTGGGGCCGTATTTGAGTACGATGTGAATCATACCCTGTTTTCCGTCTTCAACAACGGTGTAGCTGCTGATGTAGCCTTCATCAAGTAAAATCTGGGCGATTGCCTTTTTTACATTTGAAGCAGGAACATCGACAGAGTCGTGCTTTGCTGCAGATGCGTTACGAATACGTGTAAGCATATCTGCAATTGTATCTGTAATTTGCATTCCAATCGTCCTCCTTTACCAGCTGGCTTTCTTTACGCCGGGGATTTCGCCCTTATACGCAAGTTCTCTGAAGCAGATACGGCAAACGCCATATTTGCGAAGATAAGCGTGGGGGCGGCCGCAGATTTTGCATCTGTTGTATTCTCTTGTTGAGAATTTTGCAGGTCTTGCCTGCTTAACTTTCATAGAAGTCTTAGCCATTATTCCTCACTCCTTATCTTATTTAGCAAACGGAGCACCCATAAGGGTTAAAAGCTCACGTGCTTCTTCGTCTGTTTTAGCGGTTGTTACGAACATAATGTCCATACCACGTACCTTATCAATCTTATCGTATTCGATTTCGGGGAAAATAAGCTGTTCCTTAACGCCCATAGCATAGTTGCCGCGGCCGTCGAAAGAGTTGGGATTAATTCCACGGAAGTCACGAACACGGGGAAGAGCAGCGTTGAAAAGTCTGTCAACGAACTCATACATGCGGTCTCCACGAAGTGTTACCTTAACACCGATGGGCATACCCTCACGAAGCTTGAAGTTTGCAACAGACTTCTTAGCTCTACAAGGAACAGCCTTCTGACCGGTGATAATTGCGAGGTCGCGCATGATAGCGTCGATAACCTTGGAGTTATCCTTTGCTTCTCCGCAACCTACGTTGATAACAACCTTATCGAGTTTCGGAATCTGCATGACGCTCTTGTAGCCATATTTGTTCATCAGTGCAGGAGCAACTGATGCTTTGTATTCATCATGTAATCTAGCCATGTGATATTCCTCCTTCTCTTAAAGTGTGGCGCCGCACTTTTTACAAATGCGTTCTTTTGCGCCGTCTTCAGCAATTTTATGACCAACGCGGGTAGGCTTGTCGCACTTGGGGCAAACTACCTGAACCTTGGAAGCATAAACTGCGCTTTCGGTTTCAATAATTCCGGAAGGGTCTCCAGCCTTGCGGGGTTTAACGTGTTTCTTAACAACGTTGATGCCCTCAACAATAACCTTGCCTTCCTTAGGGCTAACGGCTAAAACCTTGCCCTTCTTACCACGGTACTTGTCGTCACCGGTAAGAAGAACGACGGTGTCGCCTGTTTTAACGAATAAATTGTTCATTACTTCTTACCTCCTTAAAGTACTTCGGGAGCGAGGGAAAGTATCTTCATGTAGTCGTTGTCGCGAAGTTCACGAGCAACGGGTCCAAAGATACGTGTTCCTCTGGGGTTTTTGTCATCACGAATAATAACTGCAGCATTCTCATCGAATCTGATATAGGTTCCATCATTACGACGAAGGCCTCTAACAGAACGAACTACTACTGCCTTAACTACATCGCCCTTCTTAACAGTGCCGCCGGGAGCAGCCTTTTTAACAGAAGCAACGATAACATCGCCAATATTGGCGTACCTTCTACCGGAGCCGCCAAGCACCTTGATGCACATGATTTCTTTAGCACCGGTGTTGTCTGCTACCTTAAGGTAACTCTGCTGTTGTATCACAGTGTTTTCCTCCTTTAGATTATTTAGCCTTCTCGATGATTTCGACTACTCTCCAGTTCTTATCCTTAGAGAGAGGTCTGGTTTCCATAATGAGAACTCTGTCGCCTACACCACAAGCGTTTTCCTCATCGTGAGCCTTGAATTTAACGGTGTTTTTAACAATCTTCTTATAGAGAGGATGCTTAACGTTGTCCTTAATTGCAACTACAACGGTCTTGTCCATTTTGTCACTAACAACGATTCCTACTCTTGTCTTACGAAGGTTTCTTTCCATAAAGCTTTACCTCCTATTCTTATGCTTCCTGGCTGTCAGCGGACTGAAGTTCGCGGATTACGGTTTGTACGCGAGCTATATCCTTCTTAACAGCAACAAGGCGCATAGGGTTGTCGAGCTGATTAATTGTATGCTGGAAACGAAGATTGAATAATTCTTCCTTAAGTTCAGCTAATTTCTTCTGAAGCTCGGGTAAAGTGTTCTGTCTGATTTCTTTAGCATTCATTACTGCTCACCACCCATTTCTTCTTTAGTAATGAACTTGCACTTGATGGGAAGCTTGTTAGCTGCGAGACGCATAGCTTCCTTAGCAAGTTCTTCGCTTACTCCGCCGATTTCGAACATAACGCGGCCGGGCTTAACAACTGCTACCCAATATTCGGGTGAACCTTTACCGGAACCCATGCGGGTTTCAGCGGGCTTTGCAGTGATAGGCTTATCGGGGAATATTTTAATCCAAACCTTACCGCCACGCTTGATGTAACGTGTCATAGCAATACGGGCAGCTTCTATCTGGTTTGATGTGATCCATGCAGGCTCGAGAGCCTGAAGACCGAACTCACCGTAGCTAACGGTGTTTCCGCGGGTAGCAGTACCGGTAAGACGGCCACGCTGCTGACGGCGGTATTTTACACGCTTTGGTAATAACATTAGCGAGCTCCTCCTTCTCTCTTAGCCTTACGGTTATCATGGAGAACCTCACCCTTGTAAAGCCATACCTTTACACCGATACGGCCGTAGGTGGTGTCTGCCTCAGCAAATCCGTAGTCGATGTCGGCACGGATGGTCTGAAGCGGAATGGTTCCCTCGTGATAGGTTTCACTTCTTGCGATTTCTGCTCCTGCAAGACGGCCGGAGCACTTAACCTTGATACCCTTTGCGCCGAACTTCATAGCTCTGCCGATGCAAAGCTTCATAGCGCGACGGAAAGCAACACGCTTTTCGAGCTGAGCTGCGATGTTCTCTGCGATGAGAGTAGCATCGAGGTCGGGGTTTTTGATTTCTACGATGTTGATTACGACGGGCTTGCCAATCATATTCTGAACATCAACGCGGAGCTTTTCGATTTCAGCTCCCTTAGCACCGATTACAACACCGGGCTTTGCACAATGAATGTGCAGACGTACGCGCTGAGCGGTACGTTCGATTTCAATCTTGGGAACGCCTGCGGCGCCAAGACGCTTTTTAAGGTACTTACGGAGGTTGTAGTCCTCAACCAAAGTATCACCGAAAACTTCGTCTTTGGCGAACCAACGAGAGTCCCAATTCTTGATGACACCTACACGGTATCCATGGGGATTTACTTTCTGGCCCATAACTTTAACCTCCTGTTTTAGTCTTCACGTTCTTTAAGAACGAGGGTAATATGGCTGGTTCTCTTTAAGATGCGGTGTGCGCGGCCGTGGTCCTTGGGACGAATTCTCTTAAGGATAGGTCCGGGGCAGGCAAAGCACTCTGCAACGTAAAGCTTGGAAACATCCATATTGTGATTATTTTCAGCATTTGCCATAGCAGATGCTAAAAGCTTTTCAATAGGTTCACACGCAGCCTTGGGTGTGAACTTAAGAATTGCCATTGCTTTGGCAGCATCTACGCCACGGATAAGGTCGAGAACTATCTTAACCTTACGGGGAGAGATGCGAAGAAACTT
>JAZLEK010000009.1:0-19549 GCA_045615225.1 Acutalibacteraceae bacterium
GGCTTCCCATAATGTACGGTTGCGATAATTTCTGTACCTACTGTATCGTGCCTTATGTAAGGGGACGTGAGCGTTCAAGAAAATCTTGTGAAATAATTAAAGAAGCTAAAGCTATGATTGATGCAGGCTTTAAAGAAATAACCCTTCTTGGTCAGAACGTGAATTCATACGGTAAAGGCCTCAAAGAAGATATTAACTTTGCAAAGCTTCTTCGAAAAATTAATGCCATTGAGGGTGATTTCAGAATCAGGTTTATGACTTCTCACCCCAAGGACTGCACAATTGAATTGCTTGACGCTATCCGCGACTGCGAAAAGGTTGAAACACATCTTCATCTCCCGTTCCAGTCGGGAAGTGACAGAGTGCTTAAGACTATGAACCGAAAGTATAATAGCGAAACCTATCTGAACCTCGTAAAAGAAGCCAAAAAACGAATTCCGGGAGTTTCTTTCACAAGCGATATAATTGTGGGCTTCCCAGGTGAAACCTATGAAGATTTTAAAGAAACCTTAAGGGTGGTAAGAGAAGTTGAGTTTCAGGCGCTTTTCACCTTTATCTATTCTCCGCGAAACGGTACCCCGGCCGCTTCTATGCCCGACCCGATTACCCGTGCCGAAAAAGGCAAATGGTTCGATGAGCTTTTAGCAGTTCAGGAAGAAGTTTCCAAAAGAAATTATGCTTCATATGTCGGCACTACTCATAAAGTGCTTTGTGATGAAGTGAAGCCGGGCGGAAAACTTTCCGGCAAAACCTCTTCGGCTGTCGAAATTGAATTTGAAGGCGATGAATCATTACTCGGTTCTTTTGTAGAAGTAAGGGTTGACCGCTTTACCAACATTTTAGAGGGAACAAAAATTTAAAAGGATGATAAAAATGAATATTATTGAACTTACTCGCGCTCTCGGTGCCGCTATACAAGAAACCGAGGAATATAAAAGATTTATGAGCGCAAAAGAAAAGAATGATAACGACGAAGCGCTCCAAAAACAAATTGGAGATTTTAATCTTCTTAAAATGCAGCTAGATTCCGAACACGAAAAAGAAGCAAAAGATGAAGCAAAAATTTTAGAGCTCAATGAAAAAATCGTTGCACTTTATAACGAAATTATTTCGGGCGAGTCTATGACAGAATATAACACTGCTTATGAAGCATACCGCGCCTTAACTGATAAAATTTCAAATATTCTCTTAATGTGTGAAAATGGGGAAGACCCCGCAACCTGCGAACCCTCAAGCTGTACAGGCAACTGTTCCTCATGCGGTGGTTGCCACTAATTTAAACTTTTGATGAAAGGAATGATGAAAATGGCTGAGCTTTCTCCAATGATGCGTCAGTATATGGAAATAAAAGAGCAAAACCAAGATAGTATTCTCTTTTTCCGTCTTGGCGACTTTTATGAGATGTTTTTCGATGACGCAAAAATTGCATCCGAAGAGCTCGACCTGACTCTCACAGGCCGCGATTGCGGTCAAGAAGAGCGCGCTCCAATGTGCGGAGTTCCTTTCCATAGTTGCGAAGGTTATATAGCGCGACTTGTAGAAAAAGGGTACAAGGTTGCTATTTGTGAACAGATGGAAGACCCATCTGCCGCAAAAGGTATTGTTAGAAGAGATGTTGTAAGAATTGTTACGCCCGGTACGGTAATTGAAGACAGCATGCTTAAAGAAGACCGTAACAATTATCTTGCATCAATTTTCTTTACAAAAGATACAACAGCCCTCTGCTTTGCAGATGCTTCTACAGGTAAGGCATATTTAACCGAAATTTCGGGCGCAGGTGTTCAGCAAAAGGTAATAAACCAACTTGCCCGTTTTGCGCCAAGCGAAATTATTACAACAAAAGAGCTTGAGCTTAATCCCCAAATCATAGAGTTTCTTGAAAATATGGCGGGCTGTATGATAACAATCAAAGACAAGTTAGCCTTTGATGTTACGGCAGGCGAAGAACTTATAAAAACTCATTTTTCGGTTGTAAGTCCTGAAAATCTTGGCATAAAATCTATGTCGCCCGCTGTTTCGGCGCTTGGCTGCGCTCTTGCCTATATTTACGAAACGGTTGGAAATAAAAGCATTTCTATAGGCGAGGTTAATTATTATTCGGTTTCGGAATATATGAACCTTGACTATACTGCCGTTCGAAATTTAGAGCTTACAGAAACAATGCGCTCAAAATCCAAAAAAGGCTCGCTTCTTTGGGTGCTCGACAAAACTAAAACCGCAATGGGTAAAAGAATGCTTCGAAGCTGGGTCGAGCAGCCCCTTTTAGACCTTTTTTCAATCGAAGAACGTCTTAATGCTGTACAGGAACTTGTCGGCGATACAATTCTTCGCGGCGAGCTTATGGAATACTTAAGCGGCATACGCGACCTTGAACGTCTTCTTACAAGGGTTGTTTACAAAACCGCAAACGCAAAAGACCTGAACACCATTGCAGGCACCTGCGCAAGACTTCCGCTCATAAAAGAGACACTTGCTTTAGCAAAAAGCAAACAGCTTACAAAAATTTATAATAATCTTGATACTTTAGAAGATATTTGCGAACTTATAACTTCGGCAATAGATGAAAATCCGCCGGCAATAATCCGCGAGGGCGGAATGTTCAAAAAAGGGTTTAATGCCGAACTGGACGAGCTTATTTATATAATCGAAAACGGCGCTGATGTAGTTGCTGATATAGAAAACCGTGAAAAAGAAAGAACCGGAATCAAAAATCTTCGCATTCGTTTCAACAAGGTTTTCGGTTACTATATCGAGGTTACAAATTCCTATAAAGACCTTGTTCCCGAAGACTATATGCGCCGCCAAACACTCGCTAATTGTGAAAGATATATCACAAACGAGCTTAAAGACCTTGAATCAAAAATAGTCAGCGCAAAGGACAGAAGAGAACAACTTGAATATGAAATGTTCGAGCAAATGCTTAAAACTATTTCTTCACAGCTCGGCCGTTTCCAGCAAACCGCCGAAGCGGTAGCTGTGCTCGATTCGCTTTGTTCTTTAGCCGAAACAGCCGTCAGAAATGATTATGTAAGACCGCGTATAAATAACGACGGAATAATAAATATCCGTTCGGGCCGTCACCCTGTAGTTGAAAAGGTGATAAAAACCCCATTTGTAACCAACGATACATATCTTGATTTGAAAGATGACCGTTGCGCAGTTATTACAGGTCCCAATATGGCAGGTAAATCGACATATATGCGACAGGTTGCGATTATAACGCTTCTTGCTCAAATAGGCTCCTTTGTTCCTGCCGAATCAGCGAACATCAGCATAGTAGATGCAATTTACACTCGTGTCGGCGCTTCTGACGATTTGGCAAGTGGACAGTCAACCTTTATGGTAGAAATGAACGAGGTTGCAACAATCATTAAAAACGCAACTTCAAGAAGCTTGCTGATACTCGATGAAATAGGACGTGGAACCTCTACCTTTGACGGAATGTCAATAGCCAGAGCGGTGCTCGAATTTGTTGCCGATAAAAGAAAACTTGGCGCAAAAACCCTTTTCGCAACACATTATCACGAACTTACCGAAATGGAAAACGAAATTAAGGGTATCAGAAACTACAATATCGCCGTTAAAAAGCGAGGCGACGACATAACCTTCCTTCGCAGAATTGTACGCGGAGGCGCGGACGAGAGTTACGGTATAGAGGTAGCCAAATTAGCAGGAATACCCGACACGGTGACAAACCGAGCTAAACAGATACTTCAGAAAACCTTGTCAGAGGGAGTAACCGTTACAAAAACGGTGGTAGAAAACAATATGCAAATACCGCTTACCTTCGGTTCGGGCGCAGAAATTATTGATGAACTTAAAGCGATTGACGTTAATGTTTTAACCCCGATTGAAAGTATGAGCATACTTTCCGAGCTTTCCAAAAAAGCAAAAGAATTATAATTTATAAAAGAGGTGACAAAAAATGGCAGATATTCAGCTTTTACCACAGGAAATAGCTGAGCTTATAGCGGCAGGTGAGGTTGTGGAACGCCCTGCCTCGGTCATAAAAGAGCTTGTTGAAAACTCAATAGATGCGGGCGCCGATAAAATAACGGTTGAAATTCAGCGCGGTGGCATTTCTTTTATGCGAGTTACCGATAACGGCTGCGGCATAAAGCACAGTCAGGTAAGAACTGCCTTTTTGCGTCACGCAACAAGTAAAATTAAAAGCGAAAACGACCTCTATACAATAGCAACATTAGGTTTCAGAGGAGAAGCGCTTGCTTCAATCAGCGCGGTCGCAAGGGTTGAAATGCTTACCAAAACTCCCGAAAGTGATACGGGAAGCCGCTATATTATTGAGGGCGGAAACGAAACGGTATTCGAAGAGATTGGTTGCCCGGACGGCACAACAATAATAATTCGAGACCTCTTCTATAACACCCCTGCCAGAATGAAGTTCCTAAAAAAAGACATCTCAGAAGCCACGGCAGTTGCTTCTGTACTTGATGCAATTGCCTTGTCCCACCCCGAAATTTCGGTTCGTTTTATAAAAGATTCAAAATCAGTCTTTGCAACCGCGGGCGATGGAAAACTCAGTTCAGCAATATATTCGGTACTTGGTCGCGAATTTTCTTCGGGGCTTATCCCTGCCGATTCCACAACAGCGGGAATACGCGTTTCGGGAATGATATCAAAACCGGTATATTGCCGCCCCACAAGAAGCGCGCAATACTTTTTCTTAAACAATCGCTTTATACGTTCCGGAGTGATTTCCAAGGCACTTGACCAAGCTTACAAGAATTCGATAATGGTTGGAAAATTTCCTGCCTGTGTTTTAAACATTGAACTTCCGTTTGATAGGGTAGATGTAAATGTTCATCCTGCAAAAACAGAGGTGCGCTTTTCTGACGAAAAGTTGGTATTTGAAGCGGTATATTACGCCGTTAAAAATGCGCTTGCCACAGGGGACACCCGTCCTCAACTTTCAATAGACGCTAAACCTGTAAAAAAAGAAACAGAGCCCTTTACAAGGATGACCACCGAGGAGTACAGAAAACTTGCAAATCTTCCAAAGTCTTCCGCGCCAACAAAGGCTGAACAGGTTTATAATATAGGTGGAGTATCAGGCACACCCGTTAAATCCACCTTGCTTCGCGATTTCAGCAAACCGATTGTATCTAACGAAACTGTGAAAATCAGCGTTGGCGAAGAATCACCAAAAGAAGAGCAAAAAACAATAAAAACTCAGCCTCAAACTCAAAAAAAGGCGTATGAGCAGATACTCAGCGTCGTGCTTGACGATGAAACAAAATTTGAAAACACCTCTTTCATTGAGAGGGATGAAATTGAATTTAAATATATCGGCGAAGCCTTCAGAACCTATATCATAGTTCAAAAAAAGGACAGTATATGGTTTATAGATAAACACGCCGCCCACGAACGTTTGCTTTATAACAAATTAAAGCAAGAGGGCGTAACCGAGGTACAAGCTCTGCTTTCACCTGTTTCGGTAACTTTGTCCCGTGAAGAACACCGCGCGGTTTTAGATAACCTTGAGCTTCTTAAAAATAACGGCTTTGAGGTTGAGGAGTTTGGAACAGTTTCAGTTTTGGTTCGCGCTGTACCCGCAAGTCTTGTTAAGTGCGATGTAATGTTCTTAATGTGTGATATTGCCGCAAATCTTGTTAAATTCGGAAAAGCCGAAACCGATATTCTTGATGACCTTTACCATAATATTGCTTGCAGAAGCGCCGTTAAGGGCGGAAATCAGCAGTCGGGCGCAGAGCTCGAAGAGTTTGCAAGAAAGGTATTGTCCGACAATGAAATTATGTATTGCCCCCACGGACGTCCCGTTGCATTTGAACTGAAAAAAAGTGAACTTGAAAAACAGTTCGGCAGAGCGAAGTAAAAATATGGAAAAAATAAAAGTAATTGCCGTTGTAGGTCCAACCGCTTCGGGGAAAACAGGACTTGCTATAGAACTCGCAAAAAAGCTTGACGGGGAAATAATTTCCTTCGATTCTATGCAGATATATAAGGGAATGCATATCGCCTCTGCGGCGCCTGATGAACAGGAAAAGCAGGGTATACCGCATCACCTTTTAGAATTCCTCGAAAACGATACAAACTTTTCGGTTGCGGATTTTGTAAAATCAGCAAAAGAAAAGGCCTTCGAGATAGCCAAAAGAGGAAAAACCGTTATAATCGCAGGCGGAACAGGTCTTTATATTAATTCGTTTCTTGATAACATTTCTTTTAGCGAAGAAGAAATTGATTTTACACTCAGAGAAAAACTGAACGCTGAATACGAAGAGGTCGGTGGAGAAGCAATGCTTGAAAAGCTTAAGAAGTTTGACTTTGATACCGCCGCCCGATTACACCCCAACAATAAAAAAAGAATCATCAGAGCCTTTGAAATTTATATTTCAACGGGCAAAACAATGACATATCAACTTGAACATTCTAAAGAAAAAGAGTCGCCTTTTGTTCCGTATATGATAGGACTTGCTTTTAAAGACCGAGAGAAATTATATGAGCGAATCGGTAAAAGGGTAGATATTATGCTGGAAGCGGGACTGCTAAGCGAAGCAAAAAGAATGTTCGAAAGCAATATCAATTCTACAGCCGCAGCCGCAATAGGACATAAAGAGCTATTCCCGTATTTTAAAGGTGAGATATCTTTGGAAGAGGCGGTAGAAAATCTTAAAAGAGAAACTC
Organism: Acutalibacteraceae bacterium; assembly: GCA_045615225.1. Lineage (GTDB taxonomy): Bacteria > Bacillota > Clostridia > Oscillospirales > Acutalibacteraceae > SFWF01. Next base: position 6,664 of record JAZLEK010000009.1, read on the forward strand.
GCAGATATGCAAAAAGACAGCTTACATGGTTTAGACGCGACGAGCGAATAAACTGGATATACCGTGACGAAGAATCCGATATACTCGGGTGTGCAAAGCAAATACTTGAAAGGAATGGTTATTTTGGATAAACGCCGTAAACTGATAAAGTTTGCCGTAATAGCGGCCATAATCGTGTTTTTTGTTTATCAGTATTATGTGAGTTTTTATGCGGCCATAAAAACCGAATCGGCAGAACAGTTTCAGTATACCGAAAGTATAGATACCGTTGGTACCTTTATACGAAACGAAATGGCCGTTACTTCAGACCACAAAGGCACAGTGCATTTTGTTATATCTAACGGTGAAAAGGTAGCAAAACAGGGCGTTATAGCAAAAATTTACCAAAGCGATGCCGCCTCTGCTGCCGCATCACGTATTGATGAGATAAATGCTCAGCTTTCGGTTATTGCCGAAATAGAGGGCTATAACGATTCTACCGCGGTAGATGTCGACACTATAAATGACCGTATAACTAAACATATAAATAACCTTGCTTATACAGTTCATGACGGAAGATTTTACGATATGGGGAACAGCGTATCCGAACTGCTTACAATGATGACGAGAAAACAGGTCGCTACGGGTGAACAAAGCGATTTTAGCGCTCTTAAAGCTTCGCTCACAGCCGAAAAAGAAGCGCTTGCTTTCGATATGGGACAGGCTCACGGAAGCATAATTTCCGAAAAATCGGGTTATTTTGTTTCGGCGGCCGACGGATATGAAGAACAACTAACATCAGACAACCTTGAAAAATATACGCCTGAATTTATAAACGATTTAAAGCAAAATACGGTTGCCGACAACGTAATAGGAAAAATTGTTTATGATTATGAGTGGTATGTTGCGGCGCCCGTAAGCCTTAGCGAATCTATGCACTACAAGGTTGGGCAAACCGTCACGCTTAAGACAGATACTTCAGCTTCGCGTGTTTCGGCAACGGTTGAAAAAATCAATCTGTCAGAAACGTCTGACGATGCCGTCATAGTTTTTAAAATCAGTGAAATGAACAGTGAGCTCGCATCTATGAGAACGGGTAATATCGCAATCATAAAAGATGAATACGAGGGGATAAGGGTGCCGAGTACGGCGCTTCGCGTTGTCGATTCGGTAACCGGGGTTTACGTAGTTTCGGGTATGGAAGCTAAGTTTGTTGCAATCGACATAATTCATTCCACCGAAGATTATTCAATTTGTCTTCTTAACACTTCGGATTCTTCAAAGCTGAGATTGTATGACGAAATTATTGTGAAAGGTAAAAATCTTTATGACGGAAAAATCATTTATTAATTTTGATGAAAACTATCGTGTAATAGAAGAAAATATTGCCGCCGCCGCTAAAAAATCAGGCAGAAGCCGACAAGACATAATTCTTCTGGCTGCAACAAAAACGGTTTCACCCGAACTAATCAATTATGCGATTGAGTCGGGTATTGAATATATAGGCGAAAACAGGGTACAGGAATTTTTATCTAAGGAAAACAACCTCTCGGACAAGGCCCACCGACATTTTATCGGGCATTTACAATCCAACAAGGTAAAGGACATTGTCGGCAGAGTTGAAATGATACAGTCGGTACATTCTGTAAAACTCGCAAATCTTATCGGCAAACTTTCTGAGGAAAAGGGAATAATTACCGATATTTTGCTTGAAGTGAATATTGGAAGAGAAGAAAACAAAAGCGGATTTTTAAAAGAAGAGTTGACCGACGCAATTGAGCAAATTTCAAAAATTAACGGCATAAAGCTTCGCGGACTTATGACTATTCCGCCTGTTTGTGAAAAAATCAGCGATGCGATTCCTTTTTTTGAAGAAATGTATAAACTGTTTATTGACAACAGAGATAAAAAAATAGATAATGTTAGTATGGATTATCTGTCTATGGGTATGTCGTCAGATTATGCCACCGCAATTGAATGCGGAAGCAATATTGTCAGAATAGGTACATCCCTTTTTGGAGCACGAAATTACAAGTAGTATAAAATATATGTAAGGAGAATAAAAATGGCATTCAAAGACATTTGGAAAAATTTTGTTAACATCAGCGAGGAAGACCTTGAAGACGGCTTTGAAGAAGAAATCGTCCAAGAAGCCGCAGAGCCTGAAGTAAGGGTGAAAAGAGAACCCGTTCAAAGAAAACCGTTTGAGAGACGCTCAAATACCCAGACAAACAGCGGCGCAATGAAGGTTGTAATTGTTCGTCCCGAAATGTTTGACGAGGTTGCAAATATTGCCGACCATCTTGTACAGGGCAAAACAATAGTACTTAATCTTGAAACAGCTAACAAAGATATTGCACGCAGAATAGTCGATTTTATGAGTGGCGCTGCCTATGCGCTTTCTTGCAAGCTTAAAAAGATTGCCAACAACACCTTTATAATAGTTCCCGAACATACCGATATTGCAGGCGAGCTTATGCTCGACGATTTTGACGAGCAAAACTATTATAACTAATGGATATTGACCTTATTGCATCAAGAATCGGTGATGCTTGCCGAATATGTGAAAATTCTTCATTTCCTAAATTTGTAGGCTTTTTAAGGCCCGAGGAAACAAATATTGCCGAAAACACAGCCAAAAAACTTAATTGTAATTATTATTTTTATGGTGGTTATGAAGATGCACAAAGGGTGTTTTTCGGCGCCTTTCCCGATTGGTGCAATGAGCCTTACGAATTTTTTCCGATAATACCGCTAAGCTTTACCTACCGCAAGGCAGACAGCCTTACTCACAGAGAATTTCTCGGCTCTTTTATGTCGCTTGGCATTGTCAGAGAAACTGTTGGTGATATATTAATCGGCGAGGGAACGGCGGTTGCCTTTTTTACAAAAGATGTTGCCCCTTACGTTAAAGAACAAATCAGAAAAATATCTAATGTTGGGGTAGAGATAACCGAAGGAATTTTTGGAGAACTACCCGGAAGAACAGGTTTTTTAGAGATAACCGATACGCTGTCTTCACCACGTCTTGACTGTGTGGTTGCCGCACTTGCGGAAACGTCAAGAGCCACGGCCGTTAAAATGATTGAAGAAAAACTCGTAACAATAAACTCGGTTTGCTGTGAAAAAGCTGTCACGTCGGTTCGTAAGTCGGACAAGATAAGCATACGTTCAAAAGGTAAATTTATTATAGAATCAATAGACGAAAAAACAAAAAAAGGTCGGCTTAAACTAAAAGCCAAAAAGTATATCTAACACAACGGGGGATAAATTATGTTATTAAACGCAAAAGGTATAAAAGAAGTAACCTTCGCCACATCAATGAGCGGATATAAAAAAGACGAGGTTGATGATCTTCTCGATAAGGCTTTCGAAGATTATCAGCAATTCGAGGTGAGCCTTTCGGCGCTTCAGAATAAAATAAGCTCTCTTGAAAGCGAACTTGCTGAAAAAGAACTTTCAATGAACAGCATTAATACTGTTTTAATCAGCGCGCAAAAGCTTGCCGATGAAATTGTTTCAAATGCAAAAATTGAATCAGAGAATATTATTAACGCCGCCAATAACGAAGCAGAAAGCATTAAGCTTCGCACCAAAAAGGCGCTTGAGGAAATTGACCTTGTTTTAACCGAACAAAAAAATAATGCGCAGGCGCAGGTAGATATTATGCTTGAAGAGGCTGCAAGAAAATCCGAAGGTATGATACTTGCCGCCAAGGATTCCGTAACAAGAGAACAGCTTCTTTTCGATAAGCTCAAATCCGAGGTTGCTGAATTCAAGGCTCAAATAAAGGAAACCTACAAGCTTCATCTTGAATCCCTTTCAAAGCTCCCCGAAGAGGTTGTATTAAGTCCCGAACTTGCGGCTTCTACTATTGAAGATATAATTAATAAAGAACCTGACTTACTTAAGTTTATTGAAAAAGCACCGGCTCAGTTTTATGAAGAGACCGAAGAAACAAGTGAAGAAATAACCGAAGAAGAAATCATAGAGGAAGAGGATATAGACCTTGAGAAAACTCAGGTGGTTGAGCTTCCCGAAGAATTTAAAGTGGAGCCCGAAGAACCTACTTCGAATGGCTTTGTAATTGAAACAATCGACGATGACGAAGAAGAAAACGATGACGAAGATGACGACCAAAACGGTCCCAACTTTGCTAAAGGCTTTTTCGCAAAACATAAATAATTTAGGAGATACAACATAATGGAACAGCAAGACTATAACAAAACATTAAACCTGCCCGTAACCGAATTCCCAATGCGCGCAGGTCTTCCCACCCGTGAGCCCGAGGCTTTAAAGCAGTGGCAGGAAGAGGGAGTATACGAAGAGCTTCTCAAAAAAAATGAGGGTAAGCCACTTTATATTCTTCACGATGGCCCCCCTTATGCTAACGGAATTATTCATATGGGAACCGCGCTCAACAAATCCTTAAAGGACTTTATTGTTCGTTATAAGAATATGACGGGCTTTAAGGCGCCCTATGTACCAGGTTACGATACCCACGGACTTCCCACCGAGCTCAAGGCAAGAAAGGCCGCAGGTATGAAGTCGAGCGAACGCGTTTCGGCTTTAGAACTTCGCAAAATGTGTAAAGATTTTGCCGTAAAATTTGCCGATGACCAAAGAGCTCAGTTCGAGCGCCTTGGTGTGCTCGGTGAATGGGATAACCCTTATTTAACCCTTAAAAACGAATACGTTGCAAAACAAATAGAAGTATTCGGCAAAATGGCAGAAAAGGGCTATATTTATAAGGGACTTAAGCCTGTTTATTGGTGCTCAGACTGTCAGACCGCTCTCGCAGAAGCAGAAATTGAATACGCTGAAGACCCTTGCTATTCTATCTATGTTAAATTCCCCGTTAAAGAAGATAAAGGCATTCTTACGGGTATGGGTGTTGACCCCGCTAAAACCTATTTCGTAATCTGGACAACAACTACTTGGACCCTTCCCGCAAACCTTGCTATCTGCCTTGGACCCGAATATGAATATTCTGTTGTTCGTTATGAAGACGAATATTATATTATGGCAACCGAGCTTGTAGAAACCTCTATGGCTGCCGCTGAAAAAGAAGGCTATGAAATTGTCGGCAAGTTAAAGGGCGCAGAGCTTGAATATATGGTTGCACGTCATCCCTTTATCGACCGCGATTCTTTAATCATTGTCGGTGACCACGTAACCTTAGAAAGCGGTACAGGCTGTGTTCATACCGCACCCGGCCACGGTGTTGACGACTTTGAGGTTTGCCGCAAATATAATGAAATCGGTATGGTTGTTCCTGTTGATAATAAGGGCGTTCTTACCGAAGAAGCAGGTATGTTTGCCGGACTTACAACCGACGCCGCAAACAAGAAAATTGCCGTTTGGCTCGACGAAAACGGTTACCTCTTTGCTCTTAAAAAGATTATTCACCAATATCCTCATTGTTGGAGATGTAAAAACCCCATCCTCTTCCGTGCGACAGAACAGTGGTTCTGCTCAATCTCTTCCTTTGCCGATAAGGCAGTAGAAGAAATCGAAAAGGTAAAATGGATTCCTGAATGGGGCGAGGGAAGAATTACAGGCATGGTAAGAGACCGCAGTGACTGGTGTATTTCCCGTCAGCGCACTTGGGGCGTTCCCATTCCTATGTTCTATTGCGAAGATTGTGGAAAAGAATATATCACTCCCGAGTCTATTGCAAAGGTTGCCGACATCTTCCGTAAGGATGGCGCAGATGCTTGGTATGCGCTCGATGCAAATGACCTTATCGTAGAGGGTGCAAAATGCTCCTGCGGCTGCACAAAGTTCAAGAAAGAAACCGATATTATGGACGTTTGGTTCGATTCAGGCGTTTCTCACGCCGCTGTTGTCGACAACCGTGATTATCTCGGCGACGGACCTGCAGACCTTTATTTAGAGGGCGCTGACCAATACCGCGGTTGGTTCCAGTCTTCACTCTTAACCTCGGTTGCAACAAAGGGCGTTGCTCCCTATAAAACCGTTGTGACTCACGGTTGGGTTGTTGACGGTGAAGGCAAAAAGATGTCTAAATCTATCGGAAATGTTATCATTCCCGATGATATCGTTAAGCAGTACGGCGCAGATATACTTCGTCTTTGGGTTGCATCAAGCGATTATCACGCAGATATCCGCGTTTCTAACGATATTTTAAAGCAGCTTTCAGAAATTTATCGTAAAATCAGAAATACCGCAAGATTCATTCTCGGCAACATTTCCGACTTTAACCCCAATATCGATATGGTAGCAGAGGCCAATCTCGAAGAAATCGACCATTGGGCTTTAATGCGTCTTGATGAGGTTGTTAAAACCTGCCGAGAAGCTTACGATAATTTTGAATATCATATTATTTTCCACGCTATTCATAACTTCTGCGTAATCGATATGTCTAACTTCTATCTCGATGTTTTAAAGGACAGACTTTATGTAGAGGCAAAGAACAGCGCTACACGAAGAGCGGCGCAAACCACTATGTATAAGATACTCGACACCGTAGCTCGTCTTGTATCACCCATTTTGGCATTTACAGCCGACGAAATCTGGCAGTTTATGCCCCATACCGACGACGTCGATGCCCGTCACGTTGTATATAATACAATTCCCGATGCAAAGGGAGAATACGATGAAGAATTTATGGCTCGTTGGGCTAAAATTCACGAAATGCGCGATGACGTTAAAAAGGCTCTTGAACTTGCCCGTGCCGATAAGGTAATCGGTGCTTCGCTCGATGCAAAGGTTGTGCTTTATGCCGAAGGAGAGCTTTATGACTTTGCTGAGTCGGTTAAGGATATTCTTCCCACAGTATTTATGGTTTCTGACTTTGAACTTGTTCGCGGTAGCGGCGGAAACTTTGTGGGTGAAATAGAAGGAATGAGTGTTACCGCTACCCACGCGGGCGGTGAAAAGTGCGCTCGTTGTTGGTCATTTGGCGCAACCGTTGGTAAAGATGCCGACCACCCCACAATCTGTGAACGTTGCGCAAATGTTATCAAAACAATAGATTTTAACTAAGTTGGAGTAAATATCTTGTCTTTTGTTTTAGCAATAATTACGGCGGCGGTTTTTCTCGCCGCCGACCAGATAACCAAATACATTGTTATGACAAATATGGAGCTTGGGCAGTCTATCGATTTTATCGATGGTCTGCTTGATTTCACCTATATTCATAATGATGGGGGCGCTTGGGGAATGCTCGGCGGAAGCCGTTGGTTCCTTATAGGCTTTACAGCAGTTATAATGGTTGTTCTGGTTATTTTGCTTATCAAAAACGGAAGGAAAAACAAGCTTTTTTTCTGGGCAGGAACACTTATTGTTTCGGGCGGTATCGGCAATATGATAGACCGTATATTCAGGGGTGGCGAGGTTGTTGACTTTCTTCACGCGACCTTTATAAATTTCCCGATTTTCAATATTGCCGACTGTGCGGTTGTAATAGGCGCAGGGCTGCTTATTCTCTATTTCGTTTTAGATATGAAAAACGATATTAAAAAGGAAAAAGAGTAATGGAAAAGCTTTTTCTGACTTCGGATAAAAACTATGACAGAATAGATTCTTTCATAGCCGAAAACACCGATATTTCCCGTTCCCGCGCCGTAAAGCTTATCGAATCGGGAGATATAATTCTGAATGGTAATATAGTTAATAAAAAAGCATCGGTAAAAACAGGGGACAAGGTAGAGGTTACTTTGCCCGATGCTATACCCTTAGAAGCAAAGGCTGAAGAAATCCCTCTTGATATTCTTTATGAAGATAACGACCTTTTAGTTGTAAACAAGCCTAAAGGAATGGTAGTTCACCCCGCCGCCGGTAATTATGAGGGTACTTTAGTCAATGCTTTGCTATCCCATTGCGGAGATTCTCTTTCTGGAATTGGCGGAGTTATGCGTCCCGGTATACTTCACAGAATTGATAAAAACACGTCTGGGCTTTTAATGGTTGCAAAAAACGACAATGCTCATCAGCATCTTGCCGCTCAGATAAAGGAACATTCTTTTGCAAGAGAATATGAGGCGGTAGTTTATGGCAACCTTAAAAACGATGAGGGAACTATAAACGCGCCAATAGGCAGACACCCCGTTCACCGCAAAAAAATGGCGGTTACCGATAAAAACTCCAAAGAGGCTGTAACCCACTATAAAGTAATTAAAAGGTATAACGGCTTTACCCATATAAGATGCATTCTTGAAACAGGCAGAACCCACCAAATAAGAGTCCATATGTCTTATCTCGGCCACGCGATTGCGGGGGATGATGTTTACGGACCTAAAAAGGTTATAAAAGAGCTCAGTGGTCAATGTCTTCACGCTAAGAAGCTTGGCTTCATCCACCCCGATGGCAGATATCTTGATTTTGAGTCGGATTTGCCGAACTATTTTGAAAACTTCTTATCAAAATTGGAGAGCAAATAAATGAAAAACACGCTAAAAATTATAACAATTATACTTGTTTTAATCGAATCGGTTATTGCGGTTTTCGGCTTTTTCGGGACACTTTCACAGGGCTTTACAGCCGCGCTTGTTTCTCTCGCGATAAGCATAGCAGTTTTGGCGCCGCTTGTCGCAGTGTGGGTGCTTTTATCCGAGGTCGAAGATTTACAAATAAGGGTGCGCTATCTTGAAAATGAACATATAAGAAAAGATGTCATAGAAAACCCACCCATTACAAACGAAATTCCCGAAGCGCAAAAGGGAAGAAACGCTATAACAACTTGGACCTGTGCTAAATGCGGCACGGTCAATAAAGCAAACACTGCCAACTGTGAAAATTGTGGCAGCGCGTACTAATAAATATTGTCAGAATACTGACTAATATATAATTCACATTAAGCGGAGGAGAAAAAATGGAACAAAATAAGAAACAACAGTTAAGCCTTACCGCGCTCAAGGTAAGAAGGGGAATAGTAGATTCTGTTCACTCTGCCAAAGCGGGTCATCCGGGCGGTTCTTTATCAATAGCAGACCTACTTACATATCTCTATTTTGATAAAATGAATATCGACCCCGAAAACCCCAAAATGGCCGACCGTGACAGACTTGTTCTTTCTAAAGGACATGCTGCACCCGCACTCTATTCAGTGCTTGCCCACAGAGGCTTTTTCCCTGTGGAAGAGCTTCTTACTCTTCGTAAGATAGGCTCTCGACTTCAGGGTCACCCCGATATGAAGCATATCCCCGGTGTTGATATGTCGTCAGGCTCTCTCGGTCAGGGAATTTCCTGTGCTGTAGGTATGGCGCTTTCTGCTAAACACTTTGGCGATACATACCGTGTATATACTATTCTTGGTGATGGTGAATGTGAAGAAGGTCAGGTTTGGGAAGCAGCTATGTTTGCAGGAAATAAAGGCCTTTCCAACCTTACAGTATATGTTGATTTCAACAATCTTCAGATAGACGGTTCTTGCGACGAAGTAAACTCTCCCGCACCGCTTGATAAAAAGTTCGAAGCCTTTGGCTTTAACGTAATAGTTATTGACGGACACAATTTCGACGAAATTGAAGCCGCAACATTGGCTGCCGAAAAGGTAACCGATAAGCCCACAGCTATCATTATGAACACCGTAAAAGGTAAGGGCGTTTCCTTTATGGAAAATAAGTGCGGTTGGCACGGAAAAGCCCCTGGCGATGAAGATTACGCTGTTGCAGTAGCAGAGCTTGACGCTGCGCTGAACGAACTTGCATAAGGAGGGTTTAACAATGGCTGATATAAAGAAAATTGCTACAAGAGATGCCTATGGTGAAGCTCTTGTTGAACTTGGTAATGAACGTAATGATTTTATAGTAATGGATGCCGACCTTGCAGAAGCAACCAAAACCGGCGCCTTTAAAAAGGTTTTCCCCGAAAGATTCTACGATTGCGGAATTGCAGAGGGCAATATGATGAGCATTGCCGCAGGTGTTGCCGCAACAGGCAAAAAGGTTTTTGCAAGTAGTTTTGCAATGTTTGCCGCCGGAAGAGCTTTTGAACAAATAAGAAACTCTATCGGTTATCCCCATTTAAATGTTGTAATTGGCGCAACCCACGCAGATATTTCTGTTGGTGAAGACGGCGCAACTCACCAGTGCTGTGAGGATATTGCTCTTATGAGAACAATTCCCGGTATGACCATCATCAACCCCGCCGACTATACAGAGGCTAAAAAAGCAGTAAAGGCCGCTATCAATCACGACGGTCCTGTCTATATGCGTTTTGGACGTCTTGCAGTTCCGGTTGTATTCGATGATGATTACAGCTTTGAAATCGGCAAGGGCGCTCTGCTTAAAGAGGGAACCGATGTAACCATTATCGCAACAGGACTTATGGTTGCCGAAGCTTTAGACGCTTATGAACTCTTAAAGGCTGAAGGAATTTCTGCCCGCGTTATCAATATGGCTACAATCAAGCCTCTCGATACCGAGATAGTCCTTAAGGCAGCAAAGGAAACAGGCGCTATAGTTACCGCTGAAGAGCATAGCGTTGTCGGAGGACTCGGCTCTGCCGTTTCTGAATACCTAAGCGAAAACTATCCCACACCTGCCCTGAAGCTTGGCGTTTATGATACTTTTGGTATGTCAGGCCCCGCTAATGACCTTCTTGATAAATTTGGTCTTCGCGGAAAAGATATTGCCGAAAAGGCAAAACAAGCCATAGCAAAAAAAGCTTAATAGTACAAAACAAAAGCAACTTTTTTAAATTACAAAAAGTTGCTTTTGTTTTTATATTGTGTTATAAAGAGTTTAGCAAAATAGAAGGAGAAATGCTATATGAAAAATACCGTATTTTTAGCTGATATAGGGATTGTTCCGAACACAGAAAAAGACTGCACAAAGGAACTGCAGAATTTCTTTGATTCGCTGCCCGACAACACCTGCGTACACTTTAAAAAAGGCAGTTATTATATATCGGGAACAATCGAAATTGAGGGTAAAAAGGATATTAAAATTCTCGGCAACTGTTCAACTGTAATTGCTCATTTCGACCCAACTGCCCCTGTTGAAGAAGATAATAATGTTTTTCATATAACAAACTGCAGTGACCTCTCGATAGAAGGCTTTTTCTTTGATACCGATAACAGTATCGGCGCTACGGGAGAAGTGGTTGCAATAGACAACGAAAACTATAGCTGTGACCTTGTTTTTAGTGATGAATTCAAGTGGACGGGCTTTGAACATATAGTGGGTACAAATTCCTTTGACGAAAAGGGCTCGCCGGATTATGCTATTTCCACATTCGACCATACTCTAAAAGAAGAACCTTATGGTGAAAAAACTCGACTTGTCGGTCGAGATTACGAAGTTCTCGCGCCGAACAAAATAAGGCTTAAAGGTATATATTCGGGTGACCCTGTGAATAGGCTTAAAATAGGTCAAAAGATGAATATCCGTTATATAATTTACGGACCGGCGATTTTCACTTTTTATTCTTGTCATCGTGTGCTTTTAAAAGATATTGTAATTTATTCAGCAGCCTCTTACGGAGCGCTTGTAAAACCTCGAAGCAGTGATTTCACTTTTGATAATTTCTCAATGCGAGTAAAGGACGATAGTGGAAAACTTTACTGTTCAAATGCCGATGGCGTTCATATTTTAGGTTTAATGGGTAAGCTAACCTTTAAAAATTGTAACATAGAAGGTCTTGGCGACGACTGTCTTAATATACACGGCATAGCCGCAATCACTCAAAAACTTGACAAAACAAATAAAACGCTTTTCGCCTTTTATGGAAGAAGTTGGGAAAAGCCTCTGCCTGATTTTTGGGCTTGCGAGGGTGACATAATTCATGTATACGACCCACAAACCTTTCTCAAAAAAGCAGAGTTTACTGTTGAGAGCGTAGACGAAAATTTCAATATTAGTTACAAAGCCCTTAAGGGCGAAATAGAAAACGGGGATATTCTTGCGAACTCGGCATATTATGCCGCGGTTCATGTAGACGGCTGTACCCTCAGAAGTACCCGTGCTCGCGGACTACTTATTCAGTCGCAAAATGTTCTTGTAGAAAACAGTTATATCTACGGTATGTCACTATCTGCAATGCTCTTTTCACCCGACATTAAGGTTTGGTATGAAGTGGGTCCCGTAGAAAATGTAGAAATAAGAAACAATGTGATAGAATACTGCGCTCATACCCATTACGGAGCTAATGTGGGAGCAATAGTTTTTAAATCTTGTCACGATGTTGGTGGCAACGATTACCCTGCAGGAGTACACAGGAATATAAACATTCACGATAACCTATTTATCGATAGTGCCAACAGCGCAATTTTCGTATCTGCCGCAAAGGATGTCAAAATTGAGAATAATAGGTTTAAAAATTGTTGTTATGACCCGCAAAACAAGGATTTACCCTATTCAAATTACGAAATAGTCACCATTAATTGCGAAAATGTAACTGTTTCGGGAAATATCAGTGATAGGGGAACAGACAAAATACACATAAACACAGAAGAATAATTGTATAAAAATAACAAAAAAGCCGTTCGAAATGTTGAACGGCTTTTTTGTATGTGGAACATAATGATAAAAATACGGAAGAAAGTCGCTTTTCTTTTCCGCCTTTTTGTGATAAAATGTCTAAGAATGGTATAACTATAATTATCTCTTGATATTTTATGGTAAAAACCACACGAAATTTATTTTGAAAGGGAGAAAATTTATGAACCAATTCAAACGAATTTTATGCTTAGTTTTGGTTGCTTTGTTTGTTATAGCTTGTGTCGGCTGTGACAACACCCAAACACCAAGCGGTTCAACCCCCACAGACTCTACGGGTCATCGTCCTCATTATGATGACGGCGAAGCTGATGTCGAAGAAGTTGTCAAAGAAGACAACGACCACGTTTTCGACTACAAGCTTGTCGATTGGGACGGTCCTGAGGGTTATGTGATTGTCGTTCCTGCCGGAAACACAGAGGCAATGAACACGGCAAAATATC
>JAZLEK010000010.1:0-2049 GCA_045615225.1 Acutalibacteraceae bacterium
CGCTCTTGCTCTTTATCTTTCTGCCTGCCCAATTTCCGTATGCACGGGAACCACCGGATTTCTGCATTAAAACAACAAAAATACCAAGCACTACAAGGAAAACAATAATGGGAACGTTTCCTCCGACAGTTTCACTCATAACGTTGAAAACCGTACCGAGAGCACGAAGTATATCACCGCCAACATATAACATTGCGCCGGTGAAAATACCTAAAAAGAGCGATATGTAAACCTGTTTTGTAATAAGAGCCAAAACAATGGCAACTATCGCCGGGGCAAATGCCGCAAAGGTTCCTGCGAAATCCATAGGATAATCTCTCCTTAAAAATATTTTCTATAATTATACCTTATAAGTCGAAATTTGTAAACAATTTCCTTTTGATTTCTTTGGTTGCTTTTTTCTTTTTTATGTGTTATTTTAAAATTAATCTTAATTGAGGAGGATTTTTATGGAAAACAATATCAATACAAATGGTGAATTCACTGTTTTATCCGATGAATTAACAAACGACACTCAACCGCCCGCAACCGAAGAAAAGCCTGAAGTTACCGAAAAACCCGTCGGTTTTTGGACATATATAGGTTTATTCCTTCTTTTTGCAATTCCTGTTGTTGGTTTTATTGCGGCAATTGTTTTCATATTCGCACCCAAGCGCAAAGGCCTTAAAAACTTTGCCGGCGCGGCAGTTACATATATAGCTACAAATCTTATTGTCACCCTACTTGTTGTTTCGGTTATACTTACAGCAATAGGAAACGCTTTTGTTCCCGCAATTAACGAAAGTCTCGGCACCGAATTTGAAACAATTACCGAAGTTTTTGATATTGCAAAGGCTATGATGAACGGCGACTATTCAAGCCTTATTGAGCACTTTAAGCCCCAGCTTTTAAAAACATTGGGCCAAGAATATAAGGCACTTTTGGATGAACTTACAAAGCAAGACTATAACCAGATGATTTCACAGTTGCTAAATGAAGACTATGCGACCCTTCTTGAAGACCTGAAGAGCGGCAAGTATCCATCTCTTGAAGAAGTTCTTGGTGAAAAGGAATTTAACTCCTTTGTTAGTGAGGTTGAAATTGCCGCAAACGGCGAAGCATCAGAGTTTCTTGGCGGTTTGTCAAGCTTTATCCCACCCGAAATACAAGGCTTTTTAAAATAAAAATTAACATCCGCCTGAATGGACACTCCATAGGCGGATGTTTTATTATTTGTGAAAATCACAAGCTCAAAGGCAAAAACGCAATAACTACCGCAATTATTATTGATGGCAAAAGATTTGCTACCCTTATTTTTTTACCCCAAACAAGATTTACACCTACACAGAAGATAAGTATTGAGCCTACCAGTGAAAGGTTCGCAAGTGCCGCTTCGGTCATAATGGGTTTTATAAAACGAGCCAAAATGGTTATTCCGCCCTGCCAGATTGCAACGGGTATTGCCGAAAAAGCACAGCCTTTACCAAGCGAACAGGTCATAACCGCGATAATTATAAAGTCTAATATGCCTTTGGTTGTAAGGATTGAATAATCTCCCAAAAGTCCATCCTGTATTGCGCCCACAATGGCCATTGCCCCAATGCATACGGTGAGCGATGCGGTGACAAAGCCATCTACAAAAGATTTATCTTTGGCGTTGCCTGTTTTAATCTTAAGCCATTCACCAAGCTTTTCGAACCAATTTTCAATACCAATAAGTTCTCCGATTAAAGCGCCTATGGCAATACTAACAATAATCATTATGGTTCCACCGCTGACTATACCGTTTCCGGATACAGCAAACATTTTTTCAAATGCGCCTGCCATGCCAACAAACAGCACACATATGCCACAGGCTTTGCTTAATGTTTCCTGAATATTTTCAGACATAAATCTTCCAAAGAGGTGACCGAATATTCCGCCTAATACAATGGCTGCAACGTTTATTATAGTACCAAGACCTATCAACGATAACCCGCCTTTCTATAATGGTTATAGTTTGTCGAAACGCCAAAAAGCGCTTCGACAGCCGATTTTATCGGCTATGCAGAATTAAATTACAAAAAAATT
>JAZLEK010000011.1:0-1744 GCA_045615225.1 Acutalibacteraceae bacterium
GTTGTTATTGATAACTACCCTGAAGATAAGGCAGAAGAAATTTCTGTAGAAATTAATCCTAATAAGCCTGAACTCGGCAATAAAACAGTTACCTTCTCAAGAGAAATTTATATCGAGCAGGATGACTTTATGCTTAATCCTCCCGGAAAGTATTTCCGCCTTTGCCCCACAAAGGAAGTAAGACTTAAGGGCGCATATTTTGTTAAATATGTTTCTCACGAAGAGGACGAAAACGGCAATATTACCTGTGTTCACGTAACCTACGACCCCGCTTCCTACGGCGGAGAATCTCCCGATGGCAGAAAGGTTAAGGGAACACTGCACTGGGTAAGCGCTGACCACTGTGTTGATGCTACCATTCGCCTTTATGATAGACTTTTCAATGTTGAAAATCCGTCAGATGAAGAGGGCGTTTCCTCATTTGCCGACAACCTTAACCCCGAATCTTTAACTGTGCTCACAGGCTGTAAGCTTGAAGCTTCTCTTAAAGATGCAAAAGTTGGCGAGGGCTTCCAGTTTATGCGTCAGGGTTATTTCTGTCTTGATAAAGATTCAACTGAAAATAACCTTGTATTCAACCGCACAGTTGCCCTTAAAGATTCCTTCAAGGTAAAGTAATATGACAGTAAACGATATTTATACCTATTTAGACGAAAAGTACGATTTTTCTACAGCCCTTTCCTATGACAACTCGGGTCATTTGGTAGGCTCACTGCAAAACACAGTTACAGGCATTGTGGTTTGCCTCGACTGTACCGATGAAACGGTAACACAGGCGGTAGAAGAGGGCGCAAATCTCATCATTTCCCATCACCCCGTTATTTTCGACCCTCTAAAATCGGTTACCGATAATTCGATAGTCTATAGACTTATCAGAAACGATATTTCGGTAATTTCTGTCCACACAAATCTTGACCAAGCCGATGGCGGTATAAACGAGGTTTTGGCTAATATAATCGGTCTTGAAAATATTGAAAAGGTGAGTGACAGCGAAGGCTTTGTTTACCGTATCGGCGAAACAGATGAGCCAATTGATGCGGATGCCTTTGCAAAATCGGTTTCAGAAAAGCTTGCTCTTCCCGTTAAGTATGTGGGCAAAAACACCCATATCAAAAGAGTGGCTGTCTGTTCGGGAAGCGGCGGCAGTATGCTTAGCGAAGTTGCAATGCAGGGTGTAGACGCCTATGTCACCGCCGATGTTAAACATGACGTCTTTTTAGATGCCCACTCAATTGGTATGGTGCTTTTAGATGCAGGGCATTTTAATACCGAAGATATCATTGTCGCCCCTTTAGCAAAAGAACTTTCAAAGGCTTTCCCAAAAATCAAGGTAACCGAAAATCACTTTTCACCAATTAAATATGTAAAATAAAAAGAAGCGTGGTAGCTACCACGCTTCTTAATTTTTTATTAATCACAGCAAACGTCTTTCTTTGCTTTCTTGGGCTCTTCTTTTGCGGGCGGTGTTACATCGCCTACACCCGAAGTTTCAGAGAAAATAACGTTTTTATTAACCATTTCAACCGTATCGGTAGGAACAATAATTTTAGAAGCCTTTCCGTCTGCCATAGCAACCAAGGCATCGTACTTTTTAAGCTCAAGCACAGCGGCATCGGCGCCTGCGGCTTTAAGCGCGGCAATACCGTCTGCCTCTGCCTGACGGGCAAGAAGAACGGCCTTTGCTTCACCTTCGGCTCTTGCAATTCTGGCATCTCTTTCACCCTCGGCGGCAAGTATCATTGCC
>JAZLEK010000012.1:0-16094 GCA_045615225.1 Acutalibacteraceae bacterium
AACGGAGTTAATTTTGACACTTACTTCAGGGATTATCCCGACAAGAACGGCTATTTCGGCAAATACGGCGGAGTCTATATCGATGAAAACCTTAAAAATGCAATGGCTGAAATCACCGATGCATATATGAGCATCTGTCAGTCAAGAAAATTTATTGCCGAGCTCAGAAGAATAAGAAAAGAATTTCAGGGCAGACCTACACCTGTAACCCACCTTGAACGCCTTTCAAATTCTCTTGGCAACGTTCAGCTTTACGCTAAGCGTGAAGACCTCAACCATTCGGGCGCACACAAATTAAATCACTGTATGGGTGAAGCTTTACTTGCTAAATATATGGGCAAGAAAAAGATTATTGCCGAAACGGGAGCCGGTCAGCACGGAGTTGCTCTTGCAACCGCCGCCGCTTATTTCGGCCTTGAGTGCGATATTTATATGGGCTCTGTTGACATTAAGAAGCAGGCTCCCAATGTAGCCCGTATGAAAATACTCGGCGCAAACGTTGTAGAGGTTACTCACGGACTTGCAACCCTTAAGGAAGCGGTTGACGCCGCTTTCGAGGCATACAGCAAGGAATATAAAGACTGCATCTACTGCATCGGCTCGGTGCTTGGACCCCATCCTTTCCCAATGATGGTGCGCGATTTCCAGAGCGTTGTTGGTATTGAAGCCCGAGAGCAGTTCATCGAAATGACAGGCCATCTGCCCGACGCTATCGTTGCCTGTGTTGGCGGCGGCTCAAACGCGGCAGGACTTTTTGCAGGATTTTTAAACGACCCTGTGGATATCTACGGAGTTGAACCTCTTGGCCGCGGCCCCAAGCTTGGCGACCACGCCGCTTCCCTTAAATACGGTACCGAAGGCATTATGCACGGCTTTAATTCAATTATGCTTAAGGACGAAAACGGCGACCCCGCCCCCGTTTATTCTGTGGCTTCGGGTCTTGACTATCCCTCTTCGGGCCCCGAACACGCCTTCCTTCAGGAAATTGGCAGAGTTAAGTATGACGTTATTGATGACGAAGAAACAATAGACGCATTCTTTAAGCTTTCTCGTATGGAGGGTATCATTCCCGCTATCGAATCTTCACACGCTGTTGCTTTCGCTATGAAAATGGCAAAACAGATGGACCACGGCTCCATTCTTATCAACCTTTCGGGCAGAGGCGACAAGGATATGGATTACGTTATAGAAAATTACGGTATAAGATAATGAGAATTGCAGTTATAACAGGCGCTTCAAGCGGAATGGGCAGAGAATTCGCAATAAAGCTTGAAGCACAGAAAAATTTTGAAGAAATTTGGGTAATTGCCCGTCGCGCCGACCGCCTTAATGAACTTAAAGAGGTGCTTGGCGAAAAGGTGCGCCCCATATCGCTGGATTTAACCGAGCAAGAAAGCCTTAACAAATTTAAGGCTATGTTAGAGGCGGAAAAACCCGAAATAGAGGTGCTTGTAAACGCAAGCGGTTACGGAAAGTTCGGCGCGTTTGAGGAACTCGACCTCGACGACCAACTCGGTATGCTCGACCTTAATGCAAAGGCGCTTACCGCTGTGACATATCTGGCATTACCTTATCTTAAACAGGGAAGCGAGGTTTATCAGATAGCCTCTCTCTCTTCCTTCCAGCCGGTGCCTTATCTTGCCGTTTACGGCGCAACCAAGGCTTATGTGCTTTCTTTCACAAGAGCCATTGGCGCAGAACTCCGCAAAAAAGGCATTAAAATGATGGCGGTTTGCCCCGGTTGGGTAAAAACCGAATTTTTTGACAGAGCCGTTGTTAAAGAGGGTGTTATAACCTACTTTAATCAGTTCTTCACAAGCGAACAAATTGTAAAAAGGGCTCTTCGCGATATGAAAAAGGGCAAGGACGTTTCGGTCTGCGGCCCAAAAATCAGAGCGCAGGTGCTTTTAACTAAGCTTCTGCATCACAGAGCGGTTATGAGAATCTGGATGTGGCAGCAAAAGAAATAATTTTATTGCCCACGCCTTTTGGTGTGGGCATATTCAGGTGATAAAATGACACTTTATGATATTATTGCTCAGGCTGTTGGCATTGTGGCAATGCTGTTTAACATACTGTCATATCAGCAAAAGACCTCAAAGGGTGTAATTATAATGCAGCTTTTCGGCGGCGCGCTTTTTAGCATAAACTTCTTTATGCTCGGGGCAACCATTGGGGGCATACTCAACATTATTGCCGTCTTCCGCGCAGTAGTTTTCGCATATAAAGAAAGATTCTGCGCCAATCACAAGGCTTGGCTTGTTGTTTTTATTGGCCTTTTTATTACCTCATACATTTTAACCTTTACAGTTTTCGGCAAGACGTTTACGCTTACCTCGGCGGTGTTAGAACTGCTTCCCGTTATAGCAATGACGGCAACAACAATAAGCTTCCGTATAAATACCGCATCCACAATCAGAAAATTCGGACTTATAAGTTCGCCCTCGTGGCTTATTTATAATATTTTCAATTTTGCCGTTGGCGCAATAGTTTGCGAAGCGGTAAGTTTAATTTCAATATTTATTGGAATGATAAGATTTGATATTAAAAAAAGCAAGGAATAATCCTTGCTTTTTATTTTTCAGGAACAAAAACCTTACAGGGCTTGCCAAGCTTTTTGCAGTTTTCAATAACAAATTTTGTACCGTGTGATTTTCTGTCCCAAAAGGCAATAACAATATCGGCATATTTTATTATTTCAATATTGCGAATTAAGGGCGCCCTTTTGCCAAAGGAATCGTAATCGGGCAAAAATTCTTTTATTGGAATATTGTTTTTTAAGGCATAAGCCTTGGCAGAGGAATCAACCCCTACCGCGCCGCCCGATACAAGCTCACTTACCTCTTCGGGCAGATATTTTTCAAGGTTTCGAACCGTAAGACCTCTTGAACCGATAACAGCAACCCTCATTAGCCAATCATACCCTCACTAATCTGATTTATGGTATAGGGAGCTTCTTCGTTATACGAATAATCAAGCTCTAAACGAATATCCTGTGAAGAAGAGGCAATATAAAGTTTATAATCACCGGGCTCGACAATCCATTCTTTAAGGGCGGGGTTATAATAAGCAAGGTCGCAAACAGGTAAAGATAGCGTAACCGTCTTTTCTTCTCCCGCTTTAAGGAATACCTTTTTAAACGCCTTTAATTCTTTGGGCGCACGGCTGACACAGGAAAGGGGCTTTGCGGAATATAACTGAACAACCTCGGCGCCGTCAAATTTGCCTGTGTTTTTAAGGGTAAAGGAAATTTCAAGATTTTCGCCCTTACTGTTAAGGGAAGCATTGTTATATTCGAACTTTGTATAAGAAAGACCAAAACCAAAGGGGTAAGCAATTTCATCTGTGTGGCTGTCATAATAACGGTAGCCAACCTCTAAACCTTCGGAATATTTAACAACAAGTCCGTTGCCGGTATCAAGGTCATATCGTGCTTTTTTGGGAAATGTTTCGGGAAGCCTGCCCGAGGGGTTAACCTTGCCTGTGAGCACATCGGCAATACCGCCGCCTGCCGCTTCGCCGCCAAGCCACATCTGAAGAATACCGTCGACGTGGTTTCTCCATTTGCCAAAAATCATGGCCGAGCCCGACTGACAGATAACAACAACCTTTTTGCCGGCGTCTGTTGCCGCGTCAATGAACATTTCCTGGTTGGGGTTAAGCTCTAAGGTTCTTCGGTCAAAGTTTTCGGTGTCTTCCGATTCCATTGCGCCGACAAACATAAGAACAAGGTCGCAATCCTTAATAAAGTTGAAAAATTCGTCCTTTCTTGGCCAAAGCATAACATCGGAAAAACTGCGTTTTTCGTAGAAAGGTTCATATTTAAACTTAGTATTAGGCAAAGCTTTTTCAAGTTCTGTAAGCGGGCTTTCAACATATTCGTCGTGAGGGAAAACCTCGGCGCTTCCCTGACCGTATGAAAGGGGAGTTTTACCATATTCGCCAATAACGGCGATAGTTTTATATTTTTCTTCGGTTATGGGGAGAACTTCGTTTTCATTTTTAAGAAGAACAACGCCGGAAGCAGCAACGTTTCTTGCAACTTCGTGTTGAGCCTTGCGGTCATAACCGCCTTTTTCGGATTTTTGGGATAAAACAAAATTAAGAAAACGCTCTACCGCATCATTAAGTCGGTCTTCGCTTAAAACACCGCTTTTAACAGCCTCTTCAATATTTTCTGCCATTTCCCAGTTGTGGGGCATCTGCAAATCGAGTCCTGCGGCAATGGCTCTGCCGGTGTTCTGAACAGCGCCCCAGTCGGAAACAACAAAGCCCTTAAAGCCCCATTCTTCCTTTAAAATATCGTTTAAAAGATATTTGTTTTCGCTGCACCAGATAGACTGATATTTATTATAAGCGCACATAACGCTTACTGGGTTCGATTTTTTAACGGCAATTTCAAAGCCTTTAAGATATATTTCGCGAAGACTTCTTTCATCAACTTCAACGCTTACCTGAAGTCGGTCTTTTTCCTGATTGTTTAAAGCGTAATGCTTCAGAGAAGCGGCAACGCCAAGGCTCTGAAGTCCGTTTATGTAGGCGGCGCCAAGTTCACCTGATAAAACAGGGTCTTCCGACATATATTCAAAATTTCTTCCGCAATTTGCATAGCGTTTAATATTAATTCCGGGGCCAAGCAGCATATCAACATCGTGTTCAATGCAATCTTTTGCCAAAGCAACGCCCATTTGGTGCAAAAGGTCGGTGTCGAAGGTTGCTGCGGCACAGCAAAGATTGGGAAAAGAGGTGCAGTTTTCATCCTTTTCGTGACGCACACCGTGAGGACCGTCGGCAAAGTTCTTTGCAGGGATGACAAGCCTCTCAATAGCGTGGGTAAGCATACCGCCGTCGCCTGTAAGAAGCTCTGCCTTTTCTTTTATTGTCATTTTACTAATAAGGTTTTTAATATCCATATAAAATCTCCAAAGAAGGTATATCTTAATAATAATGTAACAGGGAAATATAGTCAAGTTAAAACTTCTTGAAGAAACCGACAAAATATGATATAATTTTTATATATTAAAATACAGGAGTATTTATGAAAACGCTGTATATTTTCCTGAGCAGAACCGACAGTATAGTTTCAAAAACAGTGCGCCTCTTCACAAAAGCCAACTATACCCACGCATCTATTGCTTTTGATGAAGAGCTTGTTTTGTTATACTCTTCTGCAAGAAAAAGGGGAATCAAAATGTTTCCCGCCGGCCCGTGTCAGGAAAGCCTTTATCGTGGCTTTTTCGGCAGAGATGCACACACCCCTTGTGTTCTTTACGCCCTTGAAGTAAGCGAAGAAGCCTATAACAAAGCAAAAGAAGAAATAGATTTCTTTATGAAAAACATAAATGATTACAAATTTTCGGTGCTCGGCGTTGCGGCGTGTAAACTTGGAATTAAAGTGAAAAGAAAAAACAAATTTTTCTGTTCTGAGTTTGTCGCCGAAATACTAAGACGAAGCGGAGCGATAGAGCTTCCAAAAGAGCCTTGTCTTATGCACCCGCGCGACTACGAAAAGCTGCCCGAGGTTCAAAAGCTGTACGAAGGAACGATAGGGGAGTTCAAAAAAATGTTAAAAGAAAAAGAAGCTATCACAGCGTGATAGCTTCTTTTATATTATTCGAAAGTAACAGTTCTCTTGTCGCTCATAATGCAAACATAAGAATTTCCTTGGTTAACGGTAAGCTCTTTGCCATCGACAAGGGTAAACTTAAATCCGTCCTTGCTGTCGCCCTTTGTCCACTTAATGGGAACAACGCCACCGGCAGAAGCGTAATAACCTTCGCCGCCGTCAAGATAAATATTTCTATGTTTTTTGTCTGAATAATCGGTAATAGTAGTTTTAAGCACAAAGACATTTGTAAAGAGCTCTCTGTTGCCTGAAGCAAGGTCGGTATATTCTTCGCCTTTTCTGGCTCTTGCATATTTCTGTTCGTCTTTATCGTAAATGAACTGTGTACCGGTGGTTCCGCTGAAGATGGCTTCGATTTTTTCGGCTTTTTGTGTACCGGGCGCCTTTTTATCGGAACCAAAGGTTACCCAGGTTTTTTCATCGCCTGTATAGTCAAGCTTTTTCTTTTCAATTACTTTTTTAAGCAAATCGCCGTTGGTATAAAGGGTGTGCTCTAAAGCAAGACCGTTGTTATCTCTAAAACTGTCGGAAGAGGCTCCAATTTGATAAGAGGGAATACCAAGTGTTTCAAGATGGGGTTTGCAGTAGGTGGGGTCGATTCCGTGATAGAAAAGCACGGCATCCATACCTGCGGCAAGGTCTGCGAAAACAACGCGCAGAGAACGTACGGTGCCAACCTTTTCAATTTTACTCGGGTCTGCAAAAAGGGCTAAAAGACGGGTGATACCGCCTTCGACTTCGGTTTCAAAAACAACGTCTGCCTTGTCGAGTCCACACTGTACCTTTTGCGCAACGCGAATATTGTTAACAGTGATAGCGATAGGCTTTTTGCCTTTAGCCGAAGCCGTAACGTTGGTTTCACCGGTTAAAACATTAAGATAAAGCTTAGTTGTGTCAACTTCTTCTGAGGAGGTGTCGGAACTTGTGATATCAGACGATGCGTTGTCAGAGGGGGTTTCATCATTACCACAAGCGGCAAAGGAAAGAATGAGAACAAAAACCAAAAGAAAAGAAGTAAGTTTTTTCAGCATAATTTTAAACCTCCAATAAGTATAGATATATTATACTACAATAGCAAATATCTTGCAATAAAGAAATATTACCAAAACAAAAAATAATACTTGATTTTTTAAAAGAGTTGTGTTATTATACTATGGCACTATGAGTGTACGCGCTGTTAGCTCAGCTGGATAGAGCGTCTGGCTACGGACCAGAAGGTCAGGAGTTCGAATCTCTTACAGCGCGCCATAAAAGAAATACCATCCCAAGAGGGATGGTATTTCTTTTATTGTACTTTAAAGAGAGAAGAGAACTCCGTGGAGTTCGCCGAAGCAGCCGCGCCGCCGCGATAGGCGGGGCGGACTGCTCGAGTCGGGAGTAAGGCAAATTTTTTCGGTAACATCCGCGATGTTCGAAAAAATGCTGACGGACCGTACCTCTTACAGCGCGCCATAAAAGAAAGACCTACCCAAAAGGGTAGGTCTTTTCTTTTATTTTGCTTTAATAAGAGATGAGAACTCCGTGGAGTTCGCCGAAGCAGCCACAAAGCCGCGACAGGCGGGGCGGACTGCTTGCATCCTCTTTTTACCCAAACTTTTTCCATTCGACACCTTAAAGTGACAAAATCGGTACAGCATAAGGTATATAATGGAAGAAAACCGCAGTTTCAAATACGAAAAGCCGTTAAAAGAGGAGTAAAAATGAAGGAAGCAATAAAGGACAAGCTTAGCCTCAAAAAAATAAGCAAGGAAGAAATTATAAAAGAAATTGGAAGACAAATATGCTTTTGTCTTTTCGCGTTTTTATTATCAAGGGGAAAGGTTCTCGGCGGAATATTGCCGTTTGGCGCGGCGGTAACGGCGGCAGCGCCTGTTGACTATCTTGCGATGTCGGCGGTGGGAAGCTTTTTGGGCTATCTTTCGGCTCCCGGAATCAACACCTTCAGATATATGGCGGCTCTTTTTGGAATAGTCGCAATAAAGGCGCTTCTTTGTTCCCTTACAAAGTTTACCTTAAAACCCATAATAAATGCGATTACTTCGGGAATTGTCTGTTGTGCGACAGGTCTTGTTTCGGTGGTTGGCGACGATAAACAAACCGTTCTTTGCTTTGTAGAGGGCGTTTTTTCCTTTGCAGGCGCCTACTTTTTGTCGAATACCGCGAAAGCATATCCCACCTTATTAAAGGGTGCAAAAGGGGAAGAACTCACCTGTCTTTTAATTTCTGTCAACATTCTTTTAATCGGGGCAATGTCCTTTACGCCGGGCAATATTTCGATTGGTAAAATACTTGTCGTGACCTTTATTCTTACCGTTTCGCGTTACGGGCGAAGCTATGCAGGCTCTATTTCGGGAATTGCCGCCGCCTTTGCTGTCGCATTGTCAAACGGGGATACCGTCACAGCGCTAACCTTTGCGCTCGCGGGGCTTATGTCGGGTGTCTTTGCGCCCTTTGGAAAATACGCGCAAATTGCGGCAATGATAACCTCTTGCCTTATTGGAAGCGCGCTTGGTCACGAGCTGATAAGTGTTGTCGAGCTGTTTATAGAAAGTCTTTTCGGCTCTGCGCTTTATCTTGTTCTTCCCAAAAGGGTTGTTACCTTTTCGGGCAAAATATTTTCTCCGCGCGCTAAAACGGTAAGCTCCGACGGAATGAAAAAGGCGGTGACCTTGCGGCTCAAGTTTGCTTCAACCGCTCTTTCTGATGTAAGCCGAACAATAGAAACCGTTGCAAGTGAACTTTCCCGAATAAATTCGCCCGATTTCGACGGACTTCTCCGCGGAGTAGAAACCGATGCGTGCAGCGGATGTTCGCTCAGGGTAAATTGTTGGGAAAACCGCAAGGCAGATACCGCGTCAAGCGTTCTTGATATGATAAAGGCGGTAAGAGAGGGAAGAAACGAAACCGAAACAGCATTTCCCGAAGATTTTAAAATGCGGTGCTTAAGACCCGCAAAGGTAAGCGAGGCGGTTTTAACCCATTACACCGATTATGCCTCTCGTATGGCGGCCGAAAGCCGGATTGCCGACGTTCGTTCGGTGGTTTCCGAACAGTTTGACGGGATATCAGATATGCTTCGGTGTATGGCAGAGGAATTTCAGCGCGACGAAGCTTTTGACGAAAAAAGCGCGGCAAAAATTGTGTCTGCCCTTAAAAATATAGAAATGATACCCACCGAATGTAGTTGCCGAATAGATAAATACGGCAGAATGACGGTTGAAATAATACTCCAGAAAATTAAAGGCGCAAAATACAGCCGAATGAAGCTGCTTCGCCAAATAGAACTTTGTTGTGACCGAGATTTTGAACCGCCGACAGTGACCGACGGTGGTGATAAGCTTTATATTACCCTGACCGAAAGGGCGGCGATTTCTGTATCTACCGGTGTTTGCCAAATAGCCGCCTCTCCTTCGGGCATAAGCGGCGATGCATACAGCAGCTTCACCGACGGAAAGGGTCATTCCTTTACGCTTCTTTGCGACGGAATGGGTTGCGGCGGCAGAGCGGCGGTAGACGGCGCGATGGCGTCGGGACTTATGACCCGACTTTTAAAGGCGGGTTTTGGTTATGACTGTTCGCTCAGTATTCTTTCCTCGGCAATGCTCTTTAAATCAACCGATGAATCCCTCTCAACGGTTGATATAGCCTCCCTTGACCTCTTTTCAGGTCGGCTCGATATGTTAAAGGCGGGCGCCGCCCCAACAATAGTAAGGCGGTCGGGCAGATGCTCGGTCGCAAAAAGCACCTCGCTTCCCGTCGGAATACTTCGTGAGGTCGGTTTTGATAAGGCCACAATTAAGCTCAGAGCAGGCGACATAATTCTGATGATGTCGGATGGAGTAACAAGCGAGGGAATCGATTGGATTTGCGCCGAGCTTGAAAGCTTTGATGAGGTTTCGGCAGAGGCTCTCGCCGAAAAAATTGCTTACGGAGCAAAACGAAGAAGAAGCGACAACCACGCCGACGATATAACGGTAGTCGCCGTAATGGTCGAAAAAGCAGTATAAATTTGTAGGGCGGTGCCTTGGTGCCGCCGTTAAAGTAAAAAAACAGAGGTCTTAGTGACCTCTGTTTTTAATTTTATCCCAATAATCTTTGAATTTCTGTTCGGTTGAGTTGTCTCCGTATTGGTAAAACCGAGCGTTTTTAATATCGTCGGGTAAATATTGCTGAGCAACCCAACGGTCGGGGTAATCGTGTGGATATTTATAAAACTGACCGGGGTTAGAGTTGTCCACACCATCGAAATGCTTGTTTTGCAGATGGCGCGGGATATTTCCGCCCTTACCTTTGTTTACAAGGTCCATTGCGGCAAAAACCGCATCGTGTCCTGTATTGCTCTTAGGAGAAATGGCAACCAAAATAACCGCATCGGCAAGGGGAATAGCCGCTTCGGGAAGACCCACCGCGTTTGCAATATCTACCGCCGATTTAACAATGGGAATAATCTGTGGATAAGCAAGGCCGACATCCTCACAGGCGCAAACCATAAGACGTCTGCAGGCTGAGGGCAAATCTCCAGCCGCAAGTATTCGGGCAAGATAGTAAACTGCCGCATCGGGGTCGCTTCCTCGCATAGATTTTTGGTAGGCAGATAAAAGGTCGTAATGTTCATCACCCTCGCGGTCATACCTTACTGCGCTGTGGGCTAAAAGTTCTTCGCAAACCGATTCATCAACGGCGGCTTTCCCATCCTTAAGACAGGTTAAAACAGCAAGTTCCAAAGTGTTTAATGCTCTTCTGACATCTCCCGCGCTAGACAGAGCAATTTTACGAAGAGAAGCGGCATCTATTTCAATTTTAATGCCTTTTTCTTCTTCTAAAAAGGAAACGGCGCGGTTAAGAGGGGGAATTATATCTTCAGGTGACAATTCCTTAAATTCAAAAACACTGCTTCGCGAAAGAATAGCGTTATAAACATAGAAAAACGGGTTTTCTGTGGTCGAAGCAATAAGGGTGATTTCGCCCGTTTCAATATATTCAAGAAGAATTTGCTGTTGCTTTTTGTTAAAGGACTGAATTTCATCGAGATATAAAACAACACCGCCCGCCGTATCAATTCCGCCAAGCTGAGCAATAATTGTCTTGATATCTGAGGTGGAAGCGGTGGTAGCGTTAAGATAGTAAAGCTTTTTACCGCAACGGTCGGCAATAATTCGGGCGACCGTAGTTTTTCCAACGCCCGAAGGTCCGTAGAAAATAAGGTTGGGTATCTCGCCGGATTCAATTATACGGCGAAGCACCTTGCCGTCACTCAGCAGATGCTTCTGACCGGCAACTTCATTAAGTTTTTGCGGCCGAACACGGTCGGCTAAGGGCTTGGACATTTTATCACCTCCGATGAAAATTAAGGGCCCAGGGCCGAGAGCCGAGGGCCAAAGGATAGGAGTGCCTTAGGCACAAATTAATATAAAGGATACTTTTTGCAGATATCGGAAACGCCGTTTTTGATATAATCCTTGTTGGCTTCAAAATCTTTAATGGCAAGAGCGATAAACTCGGCAATCTTGTCGAAATCTTCTGTGCCAAGGCCGCGTGTGGTAGCGGCAGGAGTGCCGATACGAAGACCGCTTGTGATAAAGGGAGAAGCGGGGTCGTTCGGAATAGCATTCTTGTTTGCGGTAATGTTTACCTCGTCGAGTCTGTGCTCAAGCTCTTTACCTGTAACATCGGTGCCGATAAGGTCAACAAGCATAAGGTGGTTATCGGTACCGCCCGATACGAGCTTTACGCCTCTGTCGGTGAGACCCTTTGCAAGAGCCTGCGCGTTATCTATAATTCTCTTCTGATATTCTTTGAATTCGGGTTTTAAAGCTTCGCCGAAGCAAACAGCCTTAGCCGCGATAACGTGCATTAAGGGGCCGCCCTGATTTCCGGGGAAAACAGCCTTGTCAATAGCCTTTGCGAGTTCTTCCTTGCAAAGAATAAGTCCGCCGCGGGGACCGCGAAGGGTTTTGTGGGTTGTGGTGGTAACAATATCAGCGTAAGGAACGGGGCTCATATGAAGTCCTGCGGCAACAAGGCCTGCGATGTGCGCCATATCTACCATAAAGAGGGCGCCGACTTCCTTTGCAATATCGGAAATTACATCGAACTTAATTTCTCTACAATAAGCCGAAGCGCCTGCAACGATAAGCTTAGGTTTGCACTCTTTTGCGATTTTTCTCATTTCATCGTAATCAATATAACCGTCGTCGCCAACGCCGTAGGGAACGAAATTGTAGTTTTTACCCGAAGCATTAACGGGTGAACCGTGGGTTAAGTGTCCGCCGTGGGCAAGATTCATACCCATAACGGTGTCGCCGTGCTCAATAACTGCGCTGTAAGCCGCCATATTGGCCTGTGCGCCCGAGTGGGGCTGAACGTTAGCGTGGTCGGCGCCAAAAAGCTTACACGCACGGTCTCTGGCGATATCCTCAACGATATCAACATTTACGCAACCGCCGTAGTAACGCTTTCCGGGGAGACCCTCAGCATATTTATTTGTAAGAATGGAGCCCATAGCCGCCATAACAGCGGGGGAAACAAAGTTTTCACTTGCGATAAGCTCAATATTATTCTGCTGACGCTTATGCTCTTTTGCCATTGCGTCGGCAACATCGGGGTCGAACTGTGCTACAAAACCAATACTGTCCATTAAATTTTCATACATTTTAAAAGTCCTCCAAAAAATATATTTAGGGGTTTATAACAATAATATTTTACTATAGATAATATATTAATTCAATCTTTTTATTTGATAATCGACACAAAAGAGGGATAATTTCCGCAACTTGACAAAACTTGTGCTCCGGTGGCGGACAAACGGTCTAAATACTCTGAAATTTCAGGGGTTATCTCCTCTCCGGGTGCTACTATCGGGCTTCCGGGGGGATAAGCGAAAATAAATTCTGCCGAGACCTTGTTGATAGATTCTGCCCTCTTTACAAATTCGCTTTCATTTCCAAAAAGCTCTTTTATCTTCTTAGCTTTGGGCGGAGCTGACATAAAGCTCTTTTTTGCGGGAGAAAGGGTCTTATCAATATCCATTAGAGCATCTATGAGCCTATCAAAGCCCTCGTCGGTGTCGGCAATAGAGGTCATAGCCAGAGTATAGGCGGGCATAGCCATTTCGGTTTCTATTTTGTAGTTTTCAAGCAGTAATTTTTTAAGTTCAAAGCCGCTTATGTTGGTGTTTTCGGTGGAAATTACTATTTTGCCTTTATCAAAATCGGCAGTCTCAAAAACACAGAGGTTTTCAAGTTCTCCGGCTTTTTCGTAAAACGCCTCAAGCCTCTTTACATAAGGGGTGAAAAGGTCGTTTTCCTTAATAGCCGTAACCGCTCTGCAGGTAGAGCACATAATGGGATATGACGGACTGCTTGTTTCAAAAATTCCTAATTTTTCCTGTAAAGCAAGGTAACTTACTCTGTGTGAGCAAATGTGCAGAAAAGCTGCGCCGGTGAGGCACGGAAGGGTCTTGTGTGCGCTTTCAATTACAATATCCGCGCCAAGCTCTCTTGCGCTTTTTGGAAAATAATCATTAAAACCGAGGTGTGCGCCGTGAGCCGAATCGACCACCAGAATGCCGCCGTTTTTATGTACTGTTTTTGCGATGGTCTTAATGTCGGAAACCACGCCCTCATATGTGGGAGAGGTTATAACCACAACCTTTGCGCCGCTTTCTTTCATAGCAAGGTCAACATCGACGGGCATAACTTCGCCGTAAATACCGAGCTTGTGTTTAACGGAAGGGTAAACATAACTGACGTCAAGATGATTCAAAAGGCAAGCGTTATAAACCGATTTGTGACAGTTTCTGCCAATTATAATTTTGTTTTCAAAGCCGCATACTGCGGAAATGGAGGACAGCACGCCCGCAGTTGAGCCGCCGCTTAAAAATATGGTCGCTATTGTCCCAAAAAGCTTGGCTGCGCGGTGTTGCGCATCGCGGATGACCCCCGTAGGCGCATGCAGATTATCGGCGCCAGTAATTTCGGTAACATCGATGTCGAGAAGTCCGTCGGTCCATTCCTTTTGGCGTTTGTGACCCGGCATATGAAAGGGGTAGACTCCGTCGGTTATCTTTAAAATATCTTTTTCAAGCATTAGTTTTGCTTCCTCACTATCGAATATTCATCATCAAGCCTGAAATAAGGGCAACGGTAGTTTGGGTTTGAAACAAAGGCAATATATTCGTCCTCATCCAAGTTAACAAGACAAGCGTAACACTCGTCCTCGTCGTCCCATACATAGTTTACGCAAAGCTCACAGGCAGTGGAATTGTTGTTTTTCATATATACTCCTTTATTTTGAAAGCCCGATTTTTTCTAAAAGCTCAGCATCTGTGTATATTTGGCTTTCGTTTATCTTGAGACTTTCAGCGGATTTTTCCAAAAAGGCAACAAGCACATCGTAGTAGTCGCCTTTAGAGCCGCTTTCCTTTGAAAACTTGAAAAGCTCGCTGTGAATATCTCTAAGAGAGGAATTGTCATCAAGTCGGTTTTTAATTACCTCAAAAAGAATAATATAGGCTTCTTTTTCGCTAAGTGTGCGGTCGATATAATATTTTCCGCCATAAAGTCCGTAAAGCAGACGGTGGGCATCGAGATAACCGAACCTGAAATTCTTTTTACAAGCTTCGGTATCGAAATTAAGCATATTTCCAAGGTCGCGGTTAGGCGCTATTTCGGTAACGGTTGTTCCCTTTGGAAGCGTGACCTTCTTTTCAACCCCAAGCCCGTAAAGCCTAATAGCCAAAATGTTTTTATATCCGTGCGAAACAAGGGGAGAAAGAGGTAAAACGTTGGAAACACCGCCGTCGGTGTACATTTTTCCGCCGATTTCCTCGTGTTTAAAGGCGGGGAAATATGCGCTGGCTAAAAGCATATCGCGAAGCTCGTCATCGCTCAGTTTTTTTGCGTCAAGCTCAAGCCCCTTGCGGTCGGTCAGGGAATGAGTGCAAATAAAAAGTCTTATATCTGAATTTCTTATTGTTTCAGGGTCGAGGGTATCTTTAATAAGGTTTTTGAGGGGCGTAACATCAAAACCGCCCTCTTTTACAACCTTCTTAATACGGGCAGAAACCCCCTTGAAATTAAGGTCCAAAAGCTGACCGCGGAAAAGCTTTCGCATTTCACTGTCGTCAACGTCCATAACGCGTGAATAGGTCATATTATGCCAGAGCTCTTCGGCAAGAGCAAGGTCGCCCATAGCAATTAAAGCGCCGTTAAGCGCGCCCACAGAAGAGCCTGCGGCGGCATTAACCTTAACGCCCGCTTCTTTAAGCGCCTTAAATGCGCCAATCTGGTAAGCTCCGCGCGCCCCCCCGCCCTCAAGGGCAAGTGCATAGGTTTTAGAGGTGTCAAATTTAAGTTCCATAGAATTACCCTCTTTAAATAAAAAGCCGTAATATAATTACGGCTTTTCCTCTTTGTTTATTTCGGTTATATCGTATGGCGTGGTCTGGTAAACAAAATAGTTAAGCCAATTCGAATAGAGCAGATTTGCGTGAGAACGCCAGCTGTTTACGGGGCGTTTCGTGTCGTCATCATCCGGATAATAATTTACAGGAATGTCAATTTTAAGTCCCGCGTTTTTATCTCTTAAATATTCCTTTTCAAGTGTATCGGCATCATATTCCGAATGACCCGTAATAAATATCTGTCTTCCCTTGTCGGTAGCCACGGCATAAACGCCCGCTTCCTCGGACAGTGACAGAATTTTAAGCTCTTTTACCTTTT
This sequence comes from Acutalibacteraceae bacterium, assembly GCA_045615225.1. Classification (GTDB taxonomy): domain Bacteria; phylum Bacillota; class Clostridia; order Oscillospirales; family Acutalibacteraceae; genus SFWF01. The sequence continues at coordinate 15,349 of JAZLEK010000012.1, forward strand.
CAATATCTTCCTTATAAACGGTTGTATGACGGGAATGAGGTACCATAAAGGCGTCGTCAAAACCTCTGAAAAGAATAGAGCCCTTGTGAGCAACATAGTGTTCAAAAACCCCGAAAAGCTTATCGGGAATTTGGTGCTTGTTTATACCGTAATGGTAATAAAGACCTGCCTGAGCGCCCCAACAAATGTGGAAGGTAGAGGTGACGTGGGTTTTGCTCCATTCCATAATGGTGCAAAGCTCTTCCCAGAAATCAACCTCTTCAAAGGGCATGTGCTCAACGGGTGAGCCTGTTATAACCATACCGTCAAAGTTGCGGTGTTTAACCTCGTCAAAGGTTTTGTAAAAGGCTAACATGTGCTCTTCGCTTGTGTTCTTCGATTTGTGCGAAGACATCATTAATAACTCCATTTCAACCTGAAGCGGAGTGTTTCCGAGCAGACGCGCAAGCTGAGTTTCGGTGACGATTTTTGTCGGCATAAGATTAACAATAAGAATCTGAAGCGGACGAATATCCTGAGTCAGCGCACGCGTTTCGGTAATAACAAAGATGTTTTCTTCATTAAGGACCTTTGTTGCAGGAAGGTCGTTTGGAATTTTAATGGGCATATAAACTCCTTGAGTGTGTTGTAGGGCGGGTAGAACATCTGGTCGAGGAAGGGCATCTCAATGGGCATTAACTTGAGTGCCAGTGCAATAGGAATCGAAAGCACCACACCTGTGATGGCGCCTTTGTTGGTGGTCTTCT
>JAZLEK010000013.1:0-23540 GCA_045615225.1 Acutalibacteraceae bacterium
TAGTTTGTCGAAACGCCAAAAAGCGCTTCGACAGCCGATTTTATCGGCTATGCAGAATTAAATTACAAAAAAATTTAATTCTGCACGACAATCATTTTAATGGGTTAGTCAAATTTTCAAAGAAAATTTGTATCCAAATCAAAGATTTGGTGTCGAAACAGTAAGAAAAGTTACTGTTTCGACTAACTAAAACCATTATATAAAGTACTGTATGAAACCGATTAAGATGCCAACAATAAGTCCCGCAAGGACATCTTTTATAAAATGAACACCGAAGGCAACCCTTAGAATTGCGATAATCAGCGCTAACACTCCTATAATTATACCAAGCGGAAGATTTATTACAGATACACTGAGCGCTATGACCGATGCCGAAAAACAGTGGCGGCTGGGCATTGATTTGCCCTTGGTGTTTTTATTTATAACAGGCTGAATATCATATACTTGATACGGTCTCGGCGCGTTGTAAAAATGACGGAAAATACTGACAAGAATAAATCCCACTCCGCAAACAACCACAGATTTTGCCCAAAACCAGTTATTTGCTAAAAATAAAACCGCAATAAAAACGGGATAAGTGAGATATATTAAAATTTCGGCGCCTTTTTGTATTAATACCAAAAAATTTTTTAGCTTTGGGTGGGTATCAAAAAAATTTTTTACGGCAATATAGCCTTGTTGTTTCATTTTAATCCTCTTTTATTGAAATATTATAAAACCTTAAATTTAGTTGTTTGCTTTTAATTTCAAACTTTTGCGGAAGCCCCGTAGGAGAAACTATCAGACTGCATTTTTCTCCACCAAATTCCCCGTTAATTTCGCCTTTTTTATCGGCTTTCAGCGTTTTATCGGTTGCAATTGCTTTAAGAGGCGAATAAAACTGACCTATCACCCTTGAAAAAGGCAAGGTTGCCGCATTGGCTTCATAGGTAAGCCCCTTATATTCGGCTTTCATTACATCATCGGTTACGGTGATATTTAAATCCTTAAGCTCTTCGGGTTCTTTTACCGAAATTTTAAGTGTAGCGTCCTCAAGCAGTTCTCCGTCAAAGACATATTCCTCATTATAAAACTCAAGTTCTGCCGTAAAGGTTGTTGACAAAAGCTTGGGCTGAGTTTCGACTTTCGAACAAGAGCAAAGACATAAAGCTATTATAAAAATACAAATTAGTTTTTTCAAGAAAAAGCCTCCTTTGTAAAAGCAAGGCATTTTCTTACTTATAAAAACCTGTAGAGCTGGTCTATCATATCGCTTGGAAGCATTGCCGTTTCGCCAAAAAGCTCTAAAGCCTTATCCCCTGCCGCCGCGTGCAGCCATACCGCCGCTTTTGACGCGGTAAAAGGCTCTTCGCCCTTTGCTAAAAGGGATAAGAGTATTCCGCTCAGCATATCTCCGCTTCCCGCCTTGGCCATTCCCGCATTACCGTTTGTATTAACCGCAAGTTCGCCCGTTGGCGAAGCTATTATTGTATTTGCGCCCTTTAGCACGGTATAAACTCCGTATTCTTTTGAGAAATCCGCCGCGGTCTTAAAGCGATTAGCTTCAACCGTTTTGACATCACATTTTAAAAGACGAGCCATTTCAGCAGGGTGCGGGGTAAGAACTACAGGTGCCTTGACCTTTCTAAGTAATTCTATGTCCTCTGCTATAATATTTATGCCATCGGCATCTAATACTGTGGGGACTTCGGCAGACAAAAGAAGTTCTTTTGTTATTTTTATTGTTTCCGAACTAACCGAAAGTCCGCAACCGATAAGCATTGCCGATGCGCCTTTAAGCGCTTCTTTTAAAACATTTATATCTTTATATCTAAAGGTTTTACCGTTCGATTTAAGGGGTATCAGCACCGCTTCGGGTATGCTGACCCCAAGGATTTGATAATTTTCGGTTATACAGGCGGCTTTAAGTATTCCCACCCCTGTTTTAAGGGCGGCTTTACAGGAAAGCACCGCCGCACCCGACATACCGTAGCTTCCCGTTACCGAAAGCGCTATTCCAAAACTGTTTTTATGACAGGTTTTGGGCCTTCTTTCAAAGTAAGGCTGTTCGTTTTCTTTGATTTTTGCGCCTGCGGCTATAAGATTTTCTTCACCTATACCAATAGGTAAGCCAACCACATTTCCGCATATATCGGCGCTTTTTGGCAGAACGTGGCAAAGCTTCTTGGCTTCAAAGGTTATGGTGCATTTGGTTTTAAGGGCGGTTTCATAGCCCTTGCCCTCGTCGCACTCAAGACCGCTTGGAATATCTATCGCAAAGTCCGATTCCTTTATAATATCAAAAAATTCCTTGACTTTTCCTTTTGGCTCTTCACCGCTGAAGCCTGTGCCAAAAAGCGCATCTATTATAATATCGAATTTATTTTCTTTTAAAAGCAAAAGTGCAATTTCGGTATCGATTTCCGAAATGCTTTTTGCCATTTGACCATACGCTTTGTTTGCGATGTCTGTGACAGGAGCGCCCAGCGGCAAACAAATAAAAACGTGAGCGCCCAAAAGCGCAAGTTGGTTTGCCATTACAAACCCATCGCCCCCGTTATTGCCCTTTCCGCAAAGGATAAATATCTTTTTATCCTTTATATCTGTATTTTTGACAATATAATCGGCTGCGGTATTGCCAGCGTTTTGCATAAGGGTAAAAAAATCGGTGCCCGCTTTATCTGCAAGTTTTTCAGCCAAGCACATAGTGGCTTTATCTACAACATACATACGGACACCTCAATTTATTTTTTATTTTGCAAGACGGGGAACTGCCTTTTCAAGTTCGGTGCGAAGTCGCTCGTCTGGAGCGATAACTATCATAACCATACCGAGATTTCTGTCTTTGGCAATTATATATACCTGACCCTCGCTGTCGGGGTTGCAGAAAATAAAGGTGTTTTTTACCGAACCGGGCGCAGGTTGTCCCTTATATTCTCCGTACTTTTCAATTTCACTGCATTTAATTGAAACCATGCGTTTTCTTGAACTTTGAGCAACTATTTTATCAACATCAAGGTCGCCGTTTGTATAGATGTACTCATATTCTATTGTAAGAAGCGATATAAGCTTATAGCCTCCGTAAATAGCGGCAGCAACGATTAAAAGCATAAACATAGGCGCAAGGAAAAGAGAGAAAAACAGGAGGGCTGCAACGATTATAGCGTCAACCGCAATAATTGCAACAATTATTGCTTTAGCCTTTCCTGTAAGCTTAATTTTTATAAGTTGTTCGAAAAAAGTATCCATATTCATAGTCTCCAGAAATATATTTGTTATATTATACCACAAAATTCTTTTGCTCGCAACCATTCTTAAATATTAAATATTGAAAAAGCAGAAAAAGCGTTGTATTATGTAGACAGAGTATTTTTATGGGAGTTTGCTTTATGGAAAAATCTCTTGATATAATTATGGAAATAGGCGAACAAATGCTTATATCGGGCGCTGAAATAAGCCGTATTGAAGAATCGGTTCTGCGCCTTGGACAAGCCTTTGGGGCAAAGCGCACCGATGCTTTTATTATAACTTCTAATATGGAAGTTTCTCTTCACGATAAAAACGGTTTAAGCTACACCCAAACAAGACGTGTTCCCTATACCGGAACAGATATAGAAAAGCTTCACCGCCTTAATTCACTTATTAGAGAAATTTGTTACGGCTCCATTACACACGAACAAATTGAAGAAAAACTAAACAAAATTAAATCTTCTAAGTCTTATTCGTTCAAAATTATAATGCTTGCTTACGGACTTATTTCAGGCGCATTTACCCTGTTTTTTGGCGGAAATATTACAGAAGCTTTGTGTTCGGTTATTATAGGATTTGTTCTTACGTTTATTGTTAAATTCACCGAGCTTGGCTCACTTAATAAGATTTTTGCAAAGTTCTTTTGTTCCTTTACCGGTACGCTTCTTGCCTTTACATGTTTGAAACTTGGTATTGTTTCAACCGTTGACCATATTATAATCGGCAACATAATGCTTATTATTCCGGGCGTGGGTCTAACCGTTGCAATACGCGATTTGTTTGTTGGCGACAATCTTTCGGGCGCACTTCGCAGTATTGAGGTTGTGCTCTTTGCACTTGCCATTGCGGGAGGCTACTTCCTGTCGGCAGGCATTATGGGAGGTGTTTAATATGACCGCTTTAATTCAGATAATCACCGGTGGCCTTGGCGCCGCAGGTTTTGCTTTGCTTTATAATATTCGCGGAAAAAGGTTTGTTTTTGCGGCTTTAGGTGGGCTTTTGGCTATTGTTTTTTATCTTGGTTTCGGTCTTGTTATAGAAAACGAAATTTTAAATTATTTCATTTGTGCCTCTCTCGTTTCCCTTTATGCCGAAATTATGGCGCGCGTTTTGAAAACCCCCACAACAACCTTTATTATAACAAGTCTTATTCCCTTAATACCGGGCGGTTCTCTTTACTACACAATGACAAACGCCTTTTCGGGAGACCTTAACAGTTTTATTGATAAGGGACTTTACACTTTGGGTCTTGCGGGCGCGCTTGCGGCAGGAATAATTGTTGTTGTTAGTACAACAAAAGTTATTTTTAAAAGACGGTGATAGGTTTGAACAATAATATAATTTTAATTGGTATGCCGGGCAGCGGAAAATCTACCGTTGGTGTGCTTGTCGCAAAGATGCTCGGATTTGATTTTTTGGACAGTGACCTGCTTATTCAAAAGACCGAAAACAAACGCCTTTTTGAAATTTTGAGGGATAGCGGAAACGAATATTTTTGCGACCTTGAAGATAAGGTGAACTCTGACATTGTTTGTGATAAAACGGTTATTGCAACGGGCGGCAGCGTGGTTTACTGCGAAAATGCTATGAAGCATTTGAAGTCTATAGGCAAGGTTGTTTACCTGAAGGTTCCTCTTGGCACTCTTGAAAAGCGGGTTGATAATTTTGACACCCGCGGCATTATGATGAAAAAAGGCGCAACCCTTAAGGATATTTTGGATGAAAGGGCGCCTCTTTACGAAAAATATGCCGAAATTACGGTAAATGTCGGTTGCGGCTCACTTACCAAATCGGCAGAAAAAATAATTAAGGCAATAAAAAACGCATAGCTTTTGCTATGCGTTTTGTTCTTTTATATTTGCCAATCAATCGGCTTTTGGTTTGATGAAATTAGTATTTCGTTACAGCGTGAAAAATGCTTACAACCGAAAAATCCGCCATAGGCTGAAAGGGGGCTTGGGTGCACCGTTTCAAGCTTTTTGTGAATAGGATTTGTGATAAGTTTACCCTTGTTTTTAGCGGGGGTTCCCCATAACAAGAATACTATTGGGGTTTGCTTTTTGTTCAGTTCTAAAATTACTCGGTCTGTAAAGTTTTCCCAACCCTTGCCCTTATGAGAATTGGGGGTTGCTTCGCGGACTGTGAGGACGGTGTTTAAAAGGAGTACGCCTTGCTCTGCCCACTTTGTAAGTTCGCCGTGACCTGTATAGTTAAATCCAACATCGGTTTCCATTTCTTTAAAAATATTTTTAAGGGATGGCGGCGGCTCTACGCCTTTCTTTACCGAAAAGCACATTCCGTGAGCCTGTCCTGCGCCGTGATAGGGGTCCTGACCGATAATTACAACCCTTGTTTTTTCAAAGGATGATGCCTTTAATGCGTTGAAGATATCGTTCATATCGGGGTAAATTGTGTGGGAAGAATATTCGCCCTTTAAAAAGGCGCGAAGCTCTTTATAATAAGGTTTTTCGAATTCGTCCGCTAAAATATTATCCCAATCGTTACCGAAATGTACCATAACATCACTTCCTTTGTTTTATAATATCATACCTACATAAAAAACACAAGAGCCGCGGGGTTAGTCGCGGCTCTTGTGTTTATAGAATTTATGACAGAGTCATAAAAAAGGGGGGCTAATTGAAGTAAGAAGTAATAGTGAAGAGTGAAGAAGTGTTATTTAGTGATTAAGACGGTGTATTCAATGTGGGTGTCGGTTTCATAGCGCTTTGTTGTAGCGTTTACTCCGCCGAGCCGCATTGTGTCGACCATTTTGGTAAGACTGTTTGCAAAAAGTCGGACATCCCCTATTGCGCATTTGCGGACGGGCTCAATCTTTTCCTTTTTGGGAGAAAGGAGCCTGTCTATATATTCTTCGGTTTCGGGGAGGGTTAACTGTTTTGCGATTATATAATCTAAGGTTTCATTTCTTTTTTCTTCGGGAATTCGAAGAAGGGCTCTGGCATGTCGCTCGGTGAGGCGAGCGGCGGTTATTCTGTCGCGCAAATTTTTATCGAGCTTTAAAAGGCGAAGCTTATTAGATAGGGTTGACTGGGCAATTCCAAGCTTTTCGGCTATATCGCACTGGGAAAGTCCGTAAACGTTTATAAGTCGGTTTATGCCTTCTGCCTCTTCGAAAACGGTTAAATCCCGGCGAAGCAGATTTTCAATTATTGTAAAGCAGTCGGCAGTTAAATCGTCGGCTCTTCTTATTATGCAAGGGACCCTTTTAAGCCCTGCCATTTTAGCGGCTTTTAATCTTCTTTCCCCTGCTATCAGCAAATATTGTCCGTTTTGAACTCTGACCACCAAGGGCTGCAAAATTCCGTTTTCCTTTATGCTGTCTCTAAGCAGAGTCAGTTCATATTCATCAAAGGTTTTTCGCGGCTGATTTTCATTCGGGATGATATCATTTACTTTAAGGTGAATCAGTTTTCCGCTTAGCAAGCTTATCACTTCCTTTGACTAAATCATAACAGTTTGTCCGTAAAATTGCTATCTTTTTCGGTCGGGCGGATTCGACCCAAAACAAGAAAAACAGCCTTTTTACAAAGGCTGTTTTGATATTTTTGCAGATACTCTTGGGTATTTTGGCGGAGTTTGCGAAATCTTTTTTGTTATTACGAAGGTTCGAACCTCTTCGCCCGTTAGGGTTTCGTGTAAAATCTGCGGTTTGGCGCCACCGAGCAGCTTGCCCGCATTTACAGATTCCTTAACCTCTTCTTCGGCAGAGGGGCCTTTCATTGCGCAGAACACTCCCCCAACCTTACAAAGCGGCAAACAGTATTCGTAAAGTAGATTCTGTTTTGCAACTGCTCTTGCGGTTACAAGGTCGAAGCTCTCGCGAAAATTCTGTTTTCTTCCCGCTTCTTCGGCGCGAAGATGCACCGTTTCAACATTGGTAAGACCGAGCTGAGCGGCAACCTCATTTAAGAAAACAAGACGTTTATTAAGTCCGTCAAGAAGTGTTAGCTTTATGTCGGGGCGGAAAATTTTAAGCACCATTCCCGGAAACCCTGCGCCCGTGCCGACGTCAATTACCTTGGCATTTTCCTTTAAATCCACCTTATTAAGAAGCAAAGCGCAATCTAAAAAGTGCTTTATAACAATGCCTTCCGGGTCGGTAATGGCGGTGAGGTTGATTTTTTCGTTCCATTCCACCAAAAGAGCGGCATATTTATCTAATTTTTCAAGAATTTCATCATTGTATGCAATTCCCTTTTCATCTAAAACGGGAAGCATTAAACTGAGCGGATATGTCAACTGTTTTTCTCCATTCTTCTTTTTTGAGCCCAAATGCTCAGCACCGAAATATCGGAAGGACTAACCCCCGAAATGCGCGATGCCTGACCGATGTTTTCGGGTTTTACCTTGTTAAGCTTTTCTCTGGCTTCAAGGCGAAGACCCTCAACCTCGGTATAATCAACATCGGTGGGAAGCTTACGATTTTCGAGTTTCAGCATTTCCTCAACCTGAGCTTGCTGTCTTGCAATATATCCCTCGTACTTAATTTCGGTTTCTACCTTTTGGGCGGTTTCATAAGGCAGTTCGGGACGGTCTTTATCAAAGTCGCTAAGGTCGAAATAAGAAACCTCGGGACGTTTTATAAGCTCTGCCATTTTAATTCCTGTTGAAAGCGGGGTTGTTCCAAGTTCCTCAAGTTTTTTATTAAGCGACTCGCTTGGCGAAAGGGTTAATTTTCTTACCCTTTCGATTTCCTTTTCTTTGTCGGCTTTGCGGTTTAAAAACTTATTATATGTATCTTCATCAACAAGTCCAACCTCATAGCCTATCGGCATAAGTCGTTCATCGGCGTTATCCTGACGTAAAAGAAGTCTGTATTCGCTACGAGAGGTCATCATACGATACGGGTCGGCGCAACCCTTTGTTACAAGGTCGTCGATTAGTGTGCCGATATATGAGGAAGAACGCGAAAGGACAATGGGGTCTAGCCCCTTATTTTTTCTTGCGGCGTTAATTCCTGCGATAAGACCCTGCGCTGCTGCTTCCTCGTAACCCGAAGAGCCATTGAACTGACCCGCGCCAAAAAGTCCAGAATGGTCTTTAAATTCGAGCGATGCATTAAGGCAAACGGGGTCGATACAATCGTATTCTATAGCGTAGGCGTTACGCATTATTTGTACGTTTTCAAGGCCCTTTATTGAATGATAAATCTGAATTTGAACCTCTTCGGGAAGAGAAGAGGACATGCCTTGAAGATACATTTCTTCGGTATCGGCTCCGCAAGGCTCGATAAAGAGTTGATGGCGCTTTTTATCGGCAAAGCGCATAATTTTATCTTCAATAGAGGGACAATAACGGGGGCCGACACCCTCGATTACGCCTGAATAAAGGGGTGAGCGGTGAATATTATCTAAGATAACCTGTTTTGTTTCGTCGTTTGTATAGCTGATATGGCAAACTACGGTGTTTTCGGGAGTTTTTTCGGTTTTATAGGAGAAAGGAATTATTCTTTCGTCGCCCTCTTGAACCTCTAAAACATCAAAGTTTATGGAAGACCTTAGCACGCGGGCGGGGGTTCCTGTTTTAAAACGACGAAGGGGTATGCCGAGTTTTAAGAGAGAATCGGTAAGTCCCTCTGCCGAGAACATTCCGTCGGGACCCGAACTGAAATTGACCTCGCCGACAAATATTTTTCCGCCAAGGAAGGTTCCTGTAGCAAGAATTACGGTTTTGCAGACATATTCGGCGCCAAGCCTTGTTACACAGTGCCAACCGTCTTTATGTTTTTCCATAGATACTACTTCAGCCTGTTTTAAAATAAGGTTTTCCTGAAGTTCTACCGTGTGCTTCATTAAAGCGGTATAAGCTTTGCGGTCTATTTGAGCGCGCAAAGAATGTACCGCAGGGCCTTTGCCAAGATTTAGCATTCGGCTTTGCAGTGTGGTTTTGTCGGCGGCGACGCCCATTTCTCCGCCAAGGGCATCAATTTCACGAACAAGGTGACCCTTTGCAGTACCGCCAATGGACGGGTTACAAGGCATATTACCGACAGAATCTAAATTTATACAAAACATTACCGTCTTTTGTCCCAGTCGGGCGGCGGCAAGCGCGGCTTCTATACCCGCGTGACCTGCGCCGATTACGGCAACATCAAAATTTCCCGCAAAATAGTTCAAAGTGATATAATTCCTTTCCTTATTTACCAACACAGAATCTTCTGAACACCTCATCAGCAACCTCGTTGGTAACTCGTTTTCCGCTGAGTTTATAGAGGGTTGATAGCGCTTCCTCAACACATACTTCAACGGCATCTATTGTAAGCCCGCCAAGAAGCATATTTTTGGCTTCTGAAACCGAGCTGTGCGCCTTTAAAACAAGGTCACGCTGACGTTCGCTTAGCAGTATTGCGGCGGCAGGGTCGATAGTATCGGCGGCGGTGATTTCGCGCACCGCTTTTTCAAGCTCATCTTCACCCTCGCTGTTTTTTGCCGAGATATAAACGGTTTTAAATCCACCAAAAACCTCTTCCTCAAGACGTTTTTCTTTATCGGTTTTATTAAGCACAACAACGGTGTTTTGCGGACTTAAAAGGGATAAAATTTCATTATCGTTATTGTCAAGCTTTTCCGAACTGTCGAAAACCGCCAAAACAAGCTGAGCCGAGCTTAATCTTTCCTTTGCAAGTTCAACGCCAACGCCTTCAACCGTGTCTTCGGTTTGTCTTATACCCGCAGTATCGGCAAGAATCAGGTTAAGCCCTGCAAAATTTACGGTGTTTTCAATAACGTCACGGGTCGTTCCCGCAATTTCGGTTACGATTGAACGCTTTTCTCGGGATAGCATATTCATAAGGGTTGATTTGCCAACGTTGGGTTTGCCCACAATTGCGGTAGTAACACCCTCTCTTAAAACCTTGCCCGAATCGAAGGTTGAAAGAAGCTTGTTAAGTTCACTTTCGGCAAAGGTAATGAGCCGTGTAAAGTTCTCCATACTAAGCTCGGGCAAATCTTCGTCGGGATAGTCACTGTAAGCGGCAAAGTCGGCTGAAAGCTCCAAGAGCGCCGCTTCGATTTTTTCGATTTCTTCGCTTACCTTTCCTTTTTTGGCGGCTAATTGAACGCGAAGCTCTTCGCGGCTTTTTGCCGAAATAAGCCCCATTACGCTTTCGGCTTTTATAAGGTCGAGCTTGCCGTTTAAAAAGGCGCGCTTTGTAAATTCACCGGGGGCTGCCATAACGGCTCCTGCCGAAAGTACGGCGCGAAGCACGGCAGATGTTACAAAATGACCTCCGTGACAGGAAATTTCGCAAACGTTTTCACCCGTATAGCTTTTAGGCTCTAAAAAAACGGTGGCTACAGCTTCGTCGATTTGTTCGTCTTTGTCGTAAACAAAGCCAAAAGCGGCAGAGTAGCCCGAAAGGGATGTTAAGGGCGCGCCGTTTGCCGATTTGAAGACCTGATCGGCAATTTTTACGGCATCTTTACCCGAAATTCTTATAACTCCGATTCCGCCTTCGCCCGCAGGGGTTGATATTGCGGCAATTGTTTTTTCACTCAAAGCTTTCACCTCACACTAATTCTAATTAACTATTTTAACATATTTTTTCATCATAATCAATATGTTTAACGGGTAAAACTTGTCTTGATATTTTCCGTTGACTTAAGTTTATAGTTATATTATAATTTAATATTATTAAAAGATAAAGAGGTAATAAAGATGTTTACTAAAAGCACAAAAACAAACACCGTTCATATTCTTCTTTTGGAACAGCTTCGCGATGTTGAAAGTTGTCTTCGTTATTTCGAAAGTTTTATGCACGCTGCCTGCACCCCAGAAACTGTATACGAAACCCTTAAAAGCCTTGCGCTTAATGTAAGCGATGCCGAAGCAAAGGCAGATATTTCACTTAGAAAAATGATTGATTCTTTACAGGGTCACGCTTATCTTCCTTCTACAAGAGAGGATATTATTTCGGTTGCAACCTCTTGCGACAAAATTGCAAACGCTTGCGAGGGTATTGCCAACCACGTTGTTTATCAGCATTTTTCTTTCCCCTCTCAGTTTGCTGATGATTTTCTTAGCATCATTTCTATTACACACGACCAGTTTGAAGTTTTAGAAAAGGCTATTACCCGTCTTTTCACAAATTTCGGCGAAATGCTTAGGGACCATTCTATTCTTGATGAAATCCGCAAATTTGAATCTATGGTAGATAAAATTGAACACAAACTTAACGAAGAAATTTACACCCTTGATATTGAGCTTGCCGCACGCATGCAGCTTGCAAAATATGTTGAATCTTTAGCCGATATTTCCGACACCATTGAAAACATTGCAGACAAAATGCAGATTATGCTTATAACCAGAAAGGCGTAAAATAAAATGATTTATCTGTTACTTGCGGCGGGACTTTTTATGGGTTGGTCGCTTGGTTCTAATGATGCCTGTACCTTTGGCACTGCCGTTACAACCCGTGTTGTAAAGTACCGAACCGCAGTTATTATAATTGCTGCTTGTGTTGTTGTTGGCGCTTTTGTGGGTGGTTCCGGCAACATTGGAAAACTTGCTGAGCTGGCAACAAGCAACGAGGTTATTGCATCAAGCGACACCGTAAACCATGCTATTGAATCGGGCGAGGTCGCCTTATTACAGCTTAAATCTGCACTTAAAGCGGCAATAATATTTGTTTGCGCAGGGTTAACCGTTTTTGGTATTAACTATTTTAAGCTCCCCGTTTCTTCCAACCAAGCCATAACAGGCGCTATTATCGGTTGGGGCCTTTTCTATGCCGATTACTCTAACCCCGAAATATTAAGTTCCAACCTCAGCCAGATTGCAGTATTTGTATCTACATGGCTTCTTAACCCGTTAAGCGCCGGAATTATATCCTTTATATTAGTCAGCGTCGTAGGTCGCTTTTTGGAAAAAAGACTTTCTACTCTCGGTAGCTATGATATTATTATTAAAATGGGATATATTATCGCAATTATTTTAGGGTCGCTTAGTATCGGAATAAACTCCTCTGCCAATGTTACTGCGCTCTATTTTGACCACGCTTATGAGTCCACGGGTGTTGCTTCCAACCTGCTTACAAGCCCTATGCTTACAGCAGGACTCGGAGGTCTTGCTATTGCGCTCGGTGTGCTTACATACTCCAAGAAAGTTATGATGACAGTGGGCGGAAGCATTGCAAATATAAGCCAAATGGACGGATTTTTAGTAATTATTGCTATGGCATTAACGGTTATCCTTATGGGTAAGGTTTTAGGTATTCCCGTTTCAAATACGCAGGCAACGGTCGGTGCTGTACTTGGCGCAGGACTTACACGAGGTGCCCGTCAGGTTAACTTCGGGGTTCTTAAATCTATCGGTCTTGCTTGGGTGTGCTCGCCTACTATCGCAGGCGTACTTGCTTATGCAGTTGCCTTTTTCACGCAAGGCTTTTTCAGTTAATCTATTTTAAAAATATAAAAACGTGGGGTGATAACAATTCCAAACGAACACAGTATTTATAAAACTGCTTCTGATATACTTCCCGTTTTCGACCTTTCGGACTATATTGTTGAAAAATTTTCTACCAAGCCTTCGCTTTTCACGGCTTCAGATTATCTTTTTATTTATCTTGTAAAGGGAAACGGCGAGTTGTCACTCAGCAATAAAAGCCAACGTATTACCTCGGGAGAATTTGTTATTTGCCGACCTTATGAAACCAAAATCTTTACACCCGACCAAAATGATGAGTGTGAATTTTACGCCATATCTTTTAAAGGCAGATATTCCACCGACCTTCTTTCCAACCTCAATCTTATTCCCAAAAAGAATTATTTTGTTGGAAGAGATAACGAAATTTTGTCTATTCTTGATAGAATTGCAGACGAAACAGGGCGCGATGCGCAGTCTTCCTTGCTTGTCGCTTCTTCGCTCTTTGTGGCTGCGCTTGGTATACTCTCACGGCTTGCCATTTCTATTTTGCCAAGCTCTAATGATAAAGGATACGAAAAAATTGCCCCCGCGCTTGCTTCTATTAATTCCGACTGTACAAGTACAATAACCGTTGACGAATATGCAAAAATGTGCAATCTTTCAACATCATATTTCACACACCTTTTCACAAAGGTTACAGGCTTTTCGCCAATGGAATATAAGCAGCTTCAAAGAATCGGGGTTGCCAAAAATTTGCTTTCGACAACAACAATGTCGGTTAAGGAAATTTCAAGCATTATCGGTTTTAAAGACCCGCTTTATTTTGGAAGATGTTTTAAACAGTCTACGGGTCAAACCCCAACGGGCTACAGAAGTAAAAAATAAAAATACCCCTCAGAGATTTTTCTGAGGGGTTTGTTTTTTTACATATTTGCAATGATTTTTGCGCGTTCTTCTTTATTGATTTTGCGCTCTTTAAGTTCATTAAAGTGCATTTCGGTATTGCCTGAAGAAAGCGGAGGAATGAAGAAACGGGTTTCTTCGGGATGCTCAACGGTATCATACATACCGCCGCAAAGACCGGAGTGGTCGCTGCCGCCAGACACAAAAAGCTCTTTATCGAGAGCAATTTTATATGCTTCGGCTCTTTCGTCTTCCTTAAGTTCGGGGTGCCAAACCTCTAAGCCGTCAAGACCCCACTCTACAAGCTGGTCGATAAGGTGAAGCTGATTGTGAGGATGGGCAAGAAGAATGATTCCGCCTGCATCGTGAACAAGCTTAATTAAATCCTTAACATCTAAAAACTCATAAGGAACCTGGAATTCGTAACGACGGGGACCGAAATATGCCTTGAAGAAGGAATCGTAATCGAGGTCGGTTACAATGCCCTTTGCCTTCATTGCGCGGAAAAGGTGTTCGTTACAAAGCCAGGAAATAGCTCCGTTATACTCTAAAACTTCGTCCCAAGTGATATCGTTTAGTCCGCTTTCCCAGGTGATTTCACATCGGCCGCCTTCTCTTTTGCCCTTATCGAAGCAGTACTTGGTCTGATCGGTTTCGTTTACAGAAAGCTTTCTGAGATATTCCTTCATTTCGGGATATTCGGGGTCAAAATCAAAGGCAACCATATGGAAGTATCCCGAATTTATAAGTTCGGAATTTGCGGTGAACTCTACACCAAAAATACAGTCAAGTCCTGCCTTGTCACATTCTTCCTTTAAGAAAGGAAATGCGGTTGCGGTGTCGTGATCGGTAATGGCAAGGGCCTTATAACCCTCGTCTTTAGCAACCTTTACCATTTCGGCGGGAGAATATTTTCCGTCGGAATGGGTGGAATGGGTGTGAAGATTAGCGTAAAGTTTCATAATGCTTTCTCCTTACATTATATAAATTATTTAATTATATCTGTTCCCATGTATTTGCGAAGCACTTCGGGTATAGTTACGCTTCCGTCTGCGTTCTGATAATTTTCAAGAATTGCGGCAACTGTACGGCCAACAGCAACACCCGAACCGTTAAGGGTGTGAACAAACTGTGCCTTATCCTTGGGGTTCTTCTTGAAACGAATAGAACCGCGGCGCGCCTGATAATCTTCAAAGTTGGAGCAGGAAGAAATTTCTACATAACGATTATAAGAGGGCATCCAAACTTCAACGTCATAGGTCTTAGCGCTTGAGAAGCCAAGGTCGCCTGTGCAGAGGCAAACTACTCTGTAAGGAAGACCGAGTCCTGCAAGAACACGTTCTGCATCACGAGTGAGCTTTTCGAGTTCATCGTAAGAGGTTTCGGGGTCAGCAAATTTTACAAGCTCAACCTTGTTGAACTGATGCTGACGAATAAGACCTCTTGTATCTCTGCCTGCTGAACCTGCTTCAGCGCGGAAACAAGCAGAGTATGCGCAATACTTAATAGGAAGCTGAGCGCCGTCTAAGATTTCATCGCGGTGCATATTGGTAACCGGCACTTCGGCTGTAGGAATAAGGAAGTATTCATTATTAGAAAGCTTGAAAGCGTCTTCCTCGAACTTAGGTAACTGGCCCGTTGCGGTCATTGAAGCGCGATTAGCCATAAAGGGAGGAAGTATTTCGGTATAACCATATTCGGTATGGGTATCGAGGAAATAAGAAATAATTGCGCGTTCAAGTCGAGCACCGAGCCCTTTATAGAAATGGAAACGGGTTCCTGTAACCTTGGCAGCAGTTTCGGGGTCTAAAATACCGAGGTCTGCGCCGATATCCCAGTGAGCCTTGGGTTCAAAATCGAACTGTTTGGGAGTTCCGTTTCTTCTGATTTCGGGGTTGCAAGAATCATCTGCGCCAACGGGAACGGTATCGGAAGGAATATTAGGAATCATAAGGAGAAGATTTCTCTGCTTTGCTTCGAGTTCGGAAAGCTCTGCATCGTCTGCCTTAATGGTTTCGGAAATTTCTTTCATTTCGGCAAAAATTTCAGAAACATCTTTACCCTCTTTTTTATACTGTGGAATCATTTTAGAAACGGCGTTCTGCTTTGCTTTGAGTTCTTCAACGCGAGAAATAATCTCACGGCGCTGAACATCAATGGCTAAAAGTTCGTCGATTTCTTTATCGAGATTGCCGCAGCGGTTTTTTACTGCCTGTTTTACTCTTTCGGGGTCCTGTCGTACGGTTTTAATATCTAACATTTTTATATCTCCTTTACCGATAAAATTAATCGGTTAGTCTCTTTGCAAAATCTTTAAGCTCGGCATCACTGTAAAATTCAAGAGTAATTGTTCCTTTTCCCTTGCCTTTGGGGGCAATTTTCACAACTCTGCCAAGTTCATTTTTAAGGGCAAGTTCAACTTCAGTATAAAAACCGGGTTTTGATACTCTTGCCTTTTTGTCTGTGGGTTTAGCCACTTTTGCCATAGCTTCAAGTTCTCTGACAGAAGCACCCGAAAGCGCGGCTTTAAGCATATCTGCGCGAAGGGCGGTGCCTTTAGGTATAGGAAGCAGACATCTTGCGTGGCCTGCGGTAATTTTACCTGCTTTAAGCTGTTCGGTTTCGTTAGGGTCAAGCTCTAAAAGTCTGAGCACGTTGGCAACCGCCGAACGGGATTTGCCCATTGTTTCGGCAACTTGTTCCTGTGTTAAATTATAAGAAACCATAAGGGAACGATAACCAAGAGCTTCTTCAACGGGGTTTAAATCTTCACGCTGAAGGTTTTCGATTAAGGCTACCTCCATTACCTCGCGCTCACTCATTTCGCGAACGACTACCGGCACCGTTCTGAGTTCTGCCATACGGCAGGCGCGCCAACGGCGTTCACCCGCGATTATTTCATAGCCACCGCTTGCCTTTGAGCGGACAACGATAGGCTGAATGAGTCCGTGTTTTTTGATAGATGCGGCAAGTTCGTTTAAAGCCGCTTCATCGAAATCTTTACGGGGTTGGTCGCGATTAGGTTCGATTTCGGAAAGCATTACTTCGGTAACTGCCGATTCTTCGGTGTTTATATCGAACAGAGAGTCAAGCCCTCTGCCAAGACCTTTACTTAGTGCCATAAGGCTTAACCTCCGTTTCTTTTAATAAATTCGGCGGCTAAATTGTCGTAGGCTATGCCGCCCTTGTTTCTTGGGTCGTAATATTGTATGGGTTTGCCGTGACTGGGCGCTTCGGAAAGGCGGACAGCACGGGGAATTGTTGTGGAGAAAAGTTCATTTTTAAAGAACTTTTTAACCTCGCCAACCACCTGTTGGGTAAGGTTAAGTCTGCCGTCGAACATTGTGAGTACGATACCCTCTATTTCAATGGTGGGGTTGAAAAGGCGCTTAACCTGACGGACGGTGCCTATAAGCTGGGAAAGTCCTTCGAGGGCGAAGTATTCACACTGAATTGGAACAAGCACGGTATCTGACGCGCAAAGGGAATTGATTGTGATAAGTCCCAGGGATGGCGGACAGTCGATGAAAATAAAATCGTAATCTGCCTTTATGTGGCAAAGGGATGATTTTAACTGTGCTTCGCGGTTATCGATAGAAATGAGTTCAACTTCGGCGCCCGCAAGATTCATATTGCAAGGGATTACATCTACACCATCGAATGCCGTTTTTATTATGGCATCTTTAGCCTTTGCCTTACCGATAAGAAGGTCGTAAACCGAAACGGTAAGCTTGCGTTTATCTATTCCGTAAGCCGAAGTGGTATTGCCTTGCGGGTCGGCATCTACAACAAGAACCTTTTTACCTTTTTTGCCTATTCCTGCGGCAAGGTTGACGGCAGTTGTTGTTTTTCCGACGCCGCCTTTTTGGTTGACAACCGAAATTATCTTACCCATGGCTTTTACCTCCTTATTGTTTATAATAAATAGATTATATCAAATTGATTTTTAAAAATCAATGATTATTAAGCGGTTTTTTCAACAATATTATTTATCCAAACGCCTTTTTTGACAAGCACAAAACCTATGATGCATTTCAGCACATCAAGCAGCTGTATGAAGAGGAACATTGGAATTATCGGCAGGCTTGTAAAACGCGAAAGACAAAAGGCAAGCGGAAAAGCAAGACCCCAGGTAAAGCCACAATCGAAAATAAGGGTAATAAGGGTTTTTCCGCCCGAACGCAAGGTGAAATATGTGCCATGAGCAAAAGCATAAAATGGCATAAGGGCGCCGACAACATAAAGAAGCTGAGTTGCAGTATCGCGCACAATTTCACTTGTGTTATAAAGCAGAGGTATAAACGGGGCGACAGCAATAAGCAATAGCCCTAAAATAATACAGGACACAACCGAAAGGAAAAGCAATCTCCAAACAGTGTTTTTTGCCTTTTCGTTTTGGCCTGCGCCAAGATACTGTCCCGCCATAATGGCAATGGCGTTACCCATTGATAAGAAAACAACATTAAAGAGGTTTGAGGCGGTCGAAGAGATGTTTGTTGCGGCAACCACCTCAAGCCCACGAAGTGAATAGCACTGGTTAAGCATTGCCATACCAAGTGACCAGAAGAATTCGTTAATAAGCAAGGGTGAGCCTTTGCGCAAAATTTTCCAAAAAAGGTCCATTGGTATTTTGAAACTTTTGTAAACGCCTTTTATAAAGGGGTATATATCCGCTCTTTTATGGACGTAAATTATGATAATTGCCGCTTCGACAAAACGGGAAAGCACCGTTGCCGCCGCAGCGCCAATAACGCCGAGCGGCGCAAAGGGTAAAAACGGCAACCCCTTATTACCGAAAATAAGGATATAGTTAAAAACAAGGTTTATACATATTGCCGTAACGCTTGCTATCATTGGTATTTTGGTTTCTCCAAGTTCACGCAAAGTGCTTCCGTAAACCTGTGAAAAGGCGAAAGGCAAAAGACCTATAAGCATTACAAAAAGGTATTCTTTGCCAAAGCCCAAAGTTTTTACTGCATCGGCTTCGGCTGTACCTTCGGCAAGATACATAGAAACAAGATTTTCCGGGAAAATAAGAAAAACTGCAAAGGCTATTACCGACATTAAAAAAGCAATATACAGTTTCATTCTAAAACAATGCTTTATTCCTTCATTGTCTTTAGCACCTGCGTATTGCGCGGCAAAAATACCCGCGCCTGCAAGTCCGCCGAAAATACAAAGATAGAAGATGAAAAGAAGCTGATTAACAATGGCAACCGCCGACATTTCAAGGGTGCCGACCGCGCCAATCATTACGTTGTCGACAAGGCTTACAACATTGGAAACTGTGTTTTGTATTACTATGGGAAGAAGAATTACAAGCACACGGCTGTAAAACTTTTTATCCCCGATTAATCTATTCTTCATCTGTGTCCGATTCATTTATTACACCCTTTAATTTTCTGTATCTGAGTGGAGCAACCCCTGTCATTTTTTTGAAATCGCGCAAGAAATTTGCGCCGTCGGAATAGCCGCAGGTTTTGGAAACCTCGGCTATGGGAAGCTCGGTATCTGTGAGCAGTTTTTTGGAATATTCAAGCCGCGCATTTTTAACTGCTGCATAAAGGGTTATCCCCTTTTGCTCCTTAAAAATTCTGTTAAGATAGTTAGGATTCATCTTGAACTCACTCGCAACATCGGCTATTGTGAGTTTTTTTCTGAAATTATCCTCAATATAAACCATAACCCTGTCTACCTTATCGGCATCGGATACATAAACATCTTCGGGTCGGTATTTTGCCCTTTCGAAA
Source organism: Acutalibacteraceae bacterium (assembly GCA_045615225.1). GTDB lineage: Bacteria > Bacillota > Clostridia > Oscillospirales > Acutalibacteraceae > SFWF01. The sequence continues at coordinate 19,266 of JAZLEK010000013.1, forward strand.
AATTCGGTGACAATTACATTAACAAGACATTCCTGTATAAAGATTTCGTTTTTAAAGAGGGCTTCTCTTCGGCTTTCGAGCATAAGGAAAAGATTTTCGATATGGCGGGCAGGCTCTTCTTCAAGGCGCGTAATTATATCTACCTTGCTTTTAAGCATTCCGTAAGACATTTTTTCGGGCATACATTTAAGAGGCAGTATTATCCTGTGAACGGTCAACGTTTCACTTACCTCAAAGGAATGGTAATCGCGAAGACGGATTGCATACATAAGACCTCGTTTTGCGGGGTATTCCTTATTATTTATTTTAAGTGTGCCTTCACCATCCGCAATAAACTCAATCTGATACATATCGTGGTGGTGCATTTCTTCGCCGTCGGTTTCATATTTATCAAACATAACCTTGAAGGCATCTTTGTAATAAAGCTGAATATGTCTTATATCCTTCAATTCCTTATTTCCTTTCTGTAATGTAATTAGAAATTTGGGCAAGTTGGCTCATTGTAAGGCTTTCGCCTCTTACGGTTTCGGGAAGCCCTTGACTTTGCAAGGCTTCACGTATAAGGTCCTTTGAAATGGCAAGAGAAGAGGAAACGGTGTTTACCAAGGTTTTTCTGCGTTGGGCAAAGGCCGCCTTTACAAAACGGAAAAACTCCTTTTCACTGAGAAGTTCTAATTCAGGTTTTTTTCTTAAATTCAGCTTAATTACGGCAGAATCTACATTTGGGGGTGGCATAAAGGAATAGCGGTCCACTTCAAAGAGTATTTCACTTTCTGCATAGTAATTTACGGCAACCGTTACCGCGCCCGATTCTCTGTCTCCGACCTCTGCGCAGAGGCGCTCTGCCGCTTCCTTTTGCACCATTACCGTAATATTATCTATTGGCAATTTGCTCTCGAGAAGCATCATAATTATGGGTGAGGTTATATAATAGGGCAAATTTGCGCAAACAGCTACCTTTTTGCAGTCGGCAAACTTTTCTTTTATAAGCGCCGCTAAATCGATTTTCATAGCGTCGCCGAAGATTACCTCGACATTATCCTTATCGCTTAAAGTATATTCAAGCACTTTTTCAAGGCGTTCATCAAGTTCTATTGCGACAACACGCTTTGCGTTTGCGGCAAGTTCCCTTGTCAGTACGCCTGCCCCGGGGCCGATTTCAAGGGCGCCCGTATCTTTATCACAGGCGCATTTTGCCATAGCAGGACAAACGTCGGGGTTTACAAGAAAGTTTTGTCCCAAGGATTTTTTTGTATTAAAGCCTTTGCTTTTAAGGATTTTTTGAAGGGTATTATAGTCGGCAAGATTCATTGTAAATTCTCCACAAAAAACATTTGATTTCTTTAATTCGCACATTTTTACAGTATCTATTATATCATATATTCTTTTCTTTGCAACTCATTTTTTTGGGAAAATGTACGCCACACGCGTACATTTGTATTTTTCTACAAAACAAAACCGCAAAAGCTATTAAATTTCGATAAATGTTATAAAAGACTTCTATTGACAAAAGCAACTTAAAAGATTAAACTAAAGTATATCAAAAACTAAATATAATTAAGTATTAGGGGGATATATATATGCTTAATAATGAATATCTTAAAAAGGTTTACGCTGATTGTGAAAAGCGTAACGCAGGCGAGCCCGAATTTCTTCAGGCCGTTTTAGAGGTTCTCGAATCCTTAGAGCCTGTTGTTGAACAGGACCCTAGATTCGAAAAGACAGGTGTAATTGAGCGGATGGTTGAGCCCGAACGTCAGATTATGTTCCGCGTTCCTTGGGTTGATGACAACGGTGTGCCTCAAGTAAACCGCGGCTACAGAATTCAGTTCAATTCCGCTATTGGTCCTTACAAGGGCGGTATTCGTTTCCATCCAACCGTTAACGCTTCTATTATGAAGTTCTTGGGCTTCGAGCAGACCTTTAAAAACAGCCTTACCTCTCTGCCTATGGGTGGCGGTAAGGGTGGCGCCGACTTCGACCCCAGAGGTAAGTCTGACGGCGAAATAATGCGTTTTTGCCAAAGCTTTATGACCGAGCTTCAGCGTCATATCGGCGCAGACACCGACGTTCCCGCAGGCGACATTGGTGTTGGCGCTCGTGAGATTGGCTATATGTTCGGCCAATACAAAAGACTTCGCAACGACTTTACCGGCGTTCTTACAGGCAAGGGCATTGCTTACGGCGGTTCTCTTATACGTCCCGAAGCAACGGGCTTTGGCGCAGTTTACTATGTAGACAATATGCTCGCTTCTTTTGGCGAAGAAATTAAGGGCAAGACCTTTGCGGTTTCAGGCTTTGGTAATGTTGCTTGGGGTACCGTTAAGAAGATTAACGAGCTCGGCGGTAAGGTTGTTACCATTTCGGGTCCCGACGGATACATATATGACGAAGACGGCGTTTCTACCGAAGAAAAGGTTAACTTTATGCTTGAAATGAGAGCAAGCGGTCGCGACAAGGTTCAGGATTATGCCGATAAATTCGGCGTTCCTTTCTTTGCGGGCAAACGTCCTTGGGCTACAAAGGTTGACATTGTTATGCCTTGCGCTACCCAGAACGAAATTGGTCTTGAAGACGCTAAAAACATTGTTGCAAACGGCGTTAAGTACTGTGTTGAGGTTGCAAATATGCCCACTACTGCAGAGGCTGTTGCTTATCTTAAGGAAGCAGGTATTGTTATTGCTCCCTCTAAGGCAGTTAATGCCGGCGGCGTTGCTGTTTCAGGACTCGAGATGAGCCAGAACTCAATGCGCTACAGCTGGACTTCAGAAGAGGTTGATGCTAAGCTTAAGCAAATTATGAAGAACATCTTCGAAGCTTCTGCCGCCGCCGCTAAGAAGTACGGAATGGAGGGCGACCTTATTGCAGGCGCTAACATTGCCGGTTTCGAAAAGGTTGCCGAAGCAATGATTGCTCAAGGCATTTGCTAATTAAAAAACAAAACCAAAGCACCCGATGGATTTCATCGGGTGCTTTTTTCAGCGCTTTTTTAAAAAGTTTTTCTTGTGAAGTTTCCGTTTTCGAAAATTATATAACCATGTCCTGTATTTTCCTTTGGAATGGAGACAGAGCCGGGATTTATATAGCGGAAGCCGTCACACATTTCGTCTAATGCTACGTGGGTATGTCCGCAAAGCAGTATATCGCCCTTTTTAAGCGGAGGCGGATTGTCTTTACCGAATTTGTGACCGTGAGTGGCATAAACATCTAAGCCATTTACAGAAATTAAAGCATAGTCGGAAAGTATTGGGAAAGGTAAAACCATTTGGTCTACCTCGGTATCACAATTTCCGCGAACACAAAGAATTTCGTTTTTGTGTTCACTTAACATTTCTATAACCTTTTTAGTATTATAGTCTTTGGGCAGGTCGTTTCTCGGTCCGTGATAAAGAATGTCGCCAAGAAGCAACATTCTGTCAGCGTTTTCCGCCTTATATGCCTCTAACATTTTTTCACACCAAAACGCACTACCGTGAATATCTGACGCAATAAAAAGTTTCATATCTTCTCCTAACACTGTTTCATAAGACGAATATAAAATTCGACAGCGCGATGTGCACAGTCTACGCGTATACGCTCGTTGTTACCGTGAATTGTGGCGCGTTCTTCTGCGGTTAAATCCATAGCTGAAAAGCGGTAAACCTTATCGGATATTTTTCCCCAATGGCGCGAATCAGAGCACTGCACCATAAGATATGGCGAAACAATACAGCCTTTCCAGGTGGAAGCAACGGCGGCGGCTACCTTATCGTAACCCTCACAGTCGGTTTGGGAAATACGGGATGGATTCATACCGTGAAGAAGTTTTATTTCAACCGAATCATCATTTACGGTTTTCTTAAGATACTTCATAGCAAAGTCGATATTATCCTGGGGGTTAAGGCGCATATTGGAAACCATTGCCGCTTTTGGCGGAATAACGTTGGGGGCTGAAGAGCCTTCCATTTGGGTGAAGGCAACGGTTGTGCGCATAAGGGCGTTTATTTCTCCGCCACTCTTTTTACAAAGGAAGGTATCTATAATTCCTTTGAATAACCAAAGGTTAGAGAAAACTATTTTGAAGACAAATGACGAATGTCTTCCAAGGGTATCGAAAAGTTTTGCAACGGGCGGGGTTATATGGTATTTAAAGGGGTTTGCTTCAACCTTACAGCACGCCTTGGAAAGTATTCCAACAGGGGTGTGGGGCTTTGGTGCCGAGGCGTGACCTCCAGCGGTTTTTGCAACATATTCAACGTTCATCATTCCCTTTTCGGCAATGCCGATAAGTCCGCA
>JAZLEK010000014.1:0-6211 GCA_045615225.1 Acutalibacteraceae bacterium
GTCATCTGGGTTGAAGCGTGAATTGGTAAACTTGGCAAAACCTTATGAAGTAACGTGGCAAAACCGATATCGGCGGTGATAACACCGTCAATTCCGCAGTTTGCGGCAGCTACCGTTTGTTTAACCGCTTCTTCGGTTTCGGTGTCTGAAAGCATTATATTAAGAGTGAGATATACTTTTACCCCGCGGATATGACAAAACGCTACCGCATCTTTTAAAGATTCGATAGTGAAATTTTCGGCATTTCTTCGCGCATTGAATTCCTCAAGTCCGAGATACACCGCATCGGCGCCGCAACGGACGGCGGCGGTAAGCATTTCAAAATTACCAACGGGAGCGAGTATTTCTACCTTTGACATTTTATCACCGCTTATATAATATATCATTTTCTTAAAATAATAAAGTCTTTTTTCTTTACAAGATGGGTTTTTAGGAATATAATTAGGATATATTTCAAAAAGGTGGTACAAAAATGAAGTATTTAGTTGTTTTATGCGACGGAATGGCCGACACTCCGTCTGAATATTTAAATGGCAAAACTCCTATGGAGTTAGCCCATAAGCCGAATATGGATGCTATGGCTTTGGTTTCAGAGGTTGGTCTTTGCAGAACTGTCGCAAAGGGACTAAAACCCGGAAGCGATGTTGCAAACCTTTCTGTTATGGGATATGACCCTGCAGTTTGCTACACAGGACGTTCCCCACTGGAAGCGGCAAGCATTGGCATTGACCTTAAGGACACCGATGTTACTCTTCGCTGTAATATAGTTACCCTATCCAATGAGGAAAATTACAACGACAAGACAATGGTTGACTACTGCGCGGGTGATATCTCAACCGAAGAAGCAAAAGAAATTATCAAGACGGTAGAAGAAAAGCTTGGTAATGAAATTTACAGTTTCTATTCAGGCGTTAGCTATCGTCACTGCCTTGTTGTTAAGGAAGGTACAACCGAGCTTGGCAATATGACCCCTCCCCATGATATCAGCGGCAGGGTTATAGGCGAATATTTAAGCACCCACAAAAATGCTGAACCGCTTATCGCTCTTATGAAGAAGAGTTATGAGTTTTTAAAGGACCACCCTGTAAACAAAAAGAGAGTAGCCGAGGGTAAAAACCCTGCAAACTCTATTTGGCTTTGGGGCGAGGGTACCAAGCCGCAGCTTCAGGACTTCAAAGAGAAAAACGGAGTTTCGGGCGCGGTTATTTCGGCGGTCGATTTACTTAAGGGTATTGGTATTTGCGCTAATATGAAGACCCCCGAGGTTGAGGGCGCAACAGGCTACATAGACACAAACTTTGTGGGTAAGGCAGATGCGGCTATTGATGCATTTAAAGAGGGTTGTGACCTTGTATACATTCACGTTGAAGCGCCCGACGAATGTGGTCACCGCTGTGAGCCTGAAAACAAGGTAAAGGCCATTGGTATTATTGATGAACTTGTGCTTGGCAGAGTAAAGGCTTATCTTGACCAATTGGGTGAAGATTACAGAATTCTTATCTGCCCCGACCATCCTACCCCATTGCTTACAAAGACCCACTCTTCAGACCCTGTTCCCTATCTGATTTACGACAGCAGAAAGGCTGTAGATGGTGTTTCGGTATTTACTGAAAAAACAGCAGAGTCTACCGGCATCTTTATTGAACACGGTCCTTCTATTATGGATAAACTTTTAGAAAACTAACAAAAAGCACTGAACTTTCGTTCAGTGCTTTTAATTTTAGAATTCAATTTTAGAGGCGATGAAGTCTTTAAGCTCATCAATCTTAACTCTGGTCTGTTCCATAGTGTCGCGGTCGCGAACGGTTACACAGCCGTCCTCAAGAGAATCGAAGTCATAGGTAATGCAGAAAGGAGTACCAATTTCGTCTTCTCTGCGATAGCGTTTACCGATAGAGCCTGCATCGTCATAATCAACCATAAAGTGTTTGGCGAGCATATCGAAAACTTCTCCTGCGGGCTCTGCAAGTTTCTTAGAAAGAGGCAGAACGGCGCACTTAAAGGGAGCGAGAGCGGGATGTAAGCGAAGAACAACTCTTGTTTCACCCTTTTCGTCGGTTTCTTCGTCGTAAGCATCGCAAAGGAACGCGAGGGCTACGCGGTCGGCGCCGAGAGATGGCTCAACAACATAAGGAACATAGTGTTCATTTGTTTCTTGGTCGAAGTATTCGAGAGATTTACCGCTTGCTTCCTGATGACGACCGAGGTCGTAATTGGTACGGTCGGCAATACCCCAAAGTTCTCCCCAACCGAACGGGAACAAGAATTCGATATCGGTTGTAGCTTTTGAATAGAAGGAAAGCTCCTCCTTTTCGTGGTCACGAAGACGGAGATTTTCTTCCTTTAAGCCTAAATTTAAGAGCCAATTTTTGCAGAAGTCTTTCCAGTAATAGAACCAGTCGAGGTCGGTGTCGGGTTTGCAGAAGAATTCACATTCCATCTGTTCAAACTCGCGGGTACGGAAGATGAAGTTACCGGGTGTGATTTCGTTACGGAAGGACTTACCAATCTGGCAAACACCAAAAGGAAGCTTCTTACGGGTTGAACGCTGAATATTAGCGTAGTTTACGAAAATACCCTGTGCAGTTTCGGGACGGAGATAAACTTCGTTTTTTGCATCTTCAGTTACACCGATAAAGGTTTTGAACATAAGGTTAAACTTACGGATATCGGTAAAATCTGTGCTCTCACATTCGGGGCACTTAATTCCGTTTTCTTTGATATATTCACTCATCTGCTCGAAGGTCATGCCTTCTGCGTGACCGCCAAAATCTTCAATAAGTTTATTTGCACGATGACGGGCATGGCAGGACTTACAGTCCATTAAGGGGTCGGAAAAGCCGCCAACGTGACCCGAAGTAACCCAGGTTTCAGGATTCATAATAATAGCAGAATCGAGTCCGACATTATATTTATTTTCCTGAACGAACTTTTTCCACCAAGCTTTTTTAACGTTGTTCTTAAATTCAACGCCTAAGGGGCCGTAGTCCCAGCTATTTGAAAGACCGCCGTAGATTTCGCTTCCCGCATAGACAAAGCCGCGAGCTTTGGCAAGAGCGACAACGGTATCCATTGATTTATCAGAGTTTTTCATTAATAAGACCTCCATATATTTACATACTAGATAATTTTACATAATATTTTCCCTAATGTCAAGTATTTACAGCATTTTTCGGCTCTTGACAGTAGTGTTTTTTTGGGATATAATTTATAAGATAAAAGACATAAGGAGAATTACTATGGATAAATTGCAAATTCATAACATAGATTTCAATAAATTTGTTGACGCGCTTGACCACTGCAAAGGTGACGTTTTCCTCGAAACGGAAGACGGCGACTGTTTAAATCTTCGTTCTAAGCTTTGCCAGATTATGGGAATTGCAAATATTTTAAACGGCGCTAAGGTTACAACCGCAACAATACGCTGTACAAACCCTGAAGATGAAAGTTTGCTCTTTAGATTTAATCTTTACGGTAAAATTGATAATGAATAAAGGAGAAAAACTGTGAGTGATTTTTTAACCTATAAAGATAAGCCCTTAGTTCGCAAGGGCAACACCGTTTACTACGGTGATATGAGCGAAAAGTTTGTTGTAAAACTCGATATTCTCACCTCTCACACCGAAGGTGAACTTGAAGTAGCTGACAAGATTAAGATTTCTCTTATCAAGAACGATTCTGAAAAGCTTGACAACGTAACAAAATCAACCGAGAAAAACGGCTTTGCCGAAGCAATGCAGTTCGCAACAACCTGGCTTGAGAGAGCATTAGCTGAAAAATAAAAGGAAAACCACGACATAGTCGTGGTTTTATTTTTATACTAAAAAGCCATTTATTATTTGTTCTTCGGCCTCTTTTTCGGTAAGACCTAAGGTCATAAGCTTTATAAGCTGTTCTCCCGCAATTTTGCCGATTGCGGCTTCGTGGATAAGCTGTGCATCGGTATGGTTTGCCATAATTTCGGGGACTGCCGAAACGGAGGCGTTGTCCATAATTATAGCATCACATTCGGTATGGCCCGAACAGGTATTATTGCCGTTAATTTTAGATATGAAAAGCTGTTTTGAATTTTCCTTTGCAACCGAACGGGAAACAACATGAACACCCGAATCTTCGCCGTTTAAATCGACCTCGAAACGAGTTTCTGCATATTGGTTACCATGTGTCATAAGCTTTTCGCCGACCTTTAGGGTTGCGCCCGCGGCTATTGTTGCCTTAGTATTGCGAATGGTATCATCGACACCTTTTATCTGTGCGGTATCCATTTCCATATAGGCGTTTTCGGCAAGTTCGATAACTGTGGTGGGGTTCATTATTCTTTTACCGCTTCCCTCTCCTGAACCGTAATGCTTTTCAATATATTTTAGTTTTGCATTTTTCTCAAGGTAGAAAGCGTGTACACCGCTGTGTTCACTGTCATCGTTTCCGCCGTTATGAATTCCACAACCCGCAACTATGGTAACATCACAGTCTTCACCAATATGGAAGTCATTATAAACAAGTTCTTTAAGTCCTGTTGAAGAAAGTAAAACGGGTATATGAACGCTTTCGTTCTTAGTGCCCGCTTTGATATAAATATCAATTCCGGGTTTGTCCTCTTTTTTAACAATTTCTATATTTTCCGAAGAGTTTTTACCGTGAAGTGAGCCGTTAATTCTTAGCGAATAGGCGCCTTGAGGAACCTCGTGGAGGCCTGTAATTTGTTCTAACAGATTTTTTTGAATCTTATCCACGCATTAGTCCTCCTTTACATAGCGGCAACCCTTGTCCACTCCTAAAAGCGAGGGCATAATTTCGTCTTTGGTGCCTATTTTATCGATTTTGCCTGCCTTTAAAACAAGGATTTTATCGGCTATATCGAGTATTCTTTCTTGGTGGGAAATAATAAGAATACTTCCCTTGTTTTTTTCGTACATCTTTTCGAAAACCTTAATAAGATTTTGGAAAGACCAAAGGTCAATTCCCGCTTCGGGCTCATCGAAAACAGAAAGCTTCGTGCCACGGGCATTTATCATTGCAATTTCAATTCTTTTGAGCTCACCGCCCGAAAGCGAACCATCAACCTCACGCTTTATATAATCTCTTGCGCAAAGACCAACTTCCGAAAGATAGGCGCAAGCTTCTGTCACAGACAGCTTTTTGCCCGAAGCTAAGGATATTAAATCCATAACGGTGATTCCCTTAAAACGAACGGGTTGCTGAAATGCAAAGCTGATACCCTTGTTTGCGCGGTCGGTAATTGATAAATCAGTTATATCCTCACCGTCGAGATAGATTTTTCCGGATGTTGCGGGAATTATGCCAGCGATGATTTTGGCAAGTGTAGATTTACCGCTGCCGTTAGGGCCTGTGATTGCAACAAAGCGTTCATCTATACTGAGCGATATATTATCAAGTATTGTCTTGTTTTCAACTTTATAGGTTATATTCTCAAGTTTTAACATATTTCCTCCTATAAGAAATTCAACTTCTAATAGATAATATTACCACAAAAAGACAAAATTTGCAACAAATAAAGGGCTCTTTCGAGCCCTTTATTTTAGTTTTCTATTTCTTTTAAAATTCGGCTAACAGTGTTTGTCTTATAAAGAACCATAATTGCGATAACGGTTGTTATAAGTTCAGGCAACATATATGTGCCGTTGTAAACTACCGAATAAACGGCAGGATTTGAAAATGTTTCGGGCATCCAGATATCAAAGAATATATATCCCGAAATAAAATGGCTCAAAAACCTGACACAAAGCGCCACCACTGTTCCCCCGCAAATACCAACTATGCCTTTTTTGCGGAAAACACCCGCCAGTCCTATTGCGGTATATGCCAAGGTGTAATCGAACACCATAGCGCCTATCCACATTCTTGCATCCATTCCCCAAGCCATCATTCCCGCAATATCAACTGCTATTTGAACCATAGCGTAAACAAAAGAGGAAAACAACCCCCAAGGAACGCCGAACATTACTGAAATAAGCACTATCGGCACCATACTGAGCAAGGTTACGCTTCCGCCCCAAGGATTTGTCCATATTTTAATCAAGCTAAGTACAGTTCCAAGAGCAATAAGCATAGCGCTTACGGCAATTTTTTTAACATTTGCTTTTTTCACTATTTTTGCCTCCTTTCAAATAAAAATTACCGCACAGAAAAATCCGTGCGGTAAAAATTATTTGAAACAAATCTAATCTCCCTACGACGGCATTATCCATAT
>JAZLEK010000015.1:0-5660 GCA_045615225.1 Acutalibacteraceae bacterium
CTTGCTTGTCTTCCTAAGACCGCTTGGCCTCCGACTTAAACACACGGTTGAGGGCGACTACAATATGGTAAGCGTTTCAGAGGTTGAAAAGCTTGCCGGCGGCGACGGTTCGGGCAGAATTCAAAGATAATTCATAAATAAAATAAAACTCTCATACAATTAACCGAGGTTGGTGATTTGTATGAGAGTTTTGTCTTCTAAAAGAGCCGTTTTACTCGGCGAATACATAATTGATACGGGGGCTACGGTAAGAGCCGCCGCTAAGGTTTTCAAGATTTCAAAGTCAACGGTGCATAAGGATGTGACCGTAAGGCTTAAAGAGGAATCTCCCACCCTTTATTTGCAGGTTAAGGATGTTTTAGATAAAAACAAAAAGGAACGTCACATAAGGGGCGGACAGGCGACCAAGGAGAAATATCAGAATATGATAAAATAGGTTTCAGGTTTAAGCGAACAATGGTTTGCGTTATTTGTACCTGAATCCTGTCACCAGCAACCTAAAAAAAGACCGCCGGTGGCGGTCTTTTTGCTTATTTATAATATCCTTTAGCGGTCATTTCGGCAATAGCGTCAACAACGCTTTGTTTGTCTTCGCGGTATGTAACACCGTACCAACGGTCGGTAGAGGAATGAACGCGAACCTTTTTGATACCCTTTTTAAGAAGAGCGTCAATTTCAAAGGGCAGGAAGAATTCGGCTTTGGGAGCCGTGAGATTTTCGTCTAAGAATTTTTTGAAGTCTTCCTCTAAATAATCGAAGATATCGGGTGTAAGACCCCACATATTCATTGAAACGATGGTGTCGGGAGCAAACTCGGCAATAACATTTCCGTCGTCATCGAAGCCCTTGCAGTCCTTAAGCTTTGTGAATTCGGTGATGTTGGTGAGGTAGCCGTTTTCGTGTTCGCAAATACCGCGGGAAACAGTACCGTTGTCGGTGAGGGTGTTGGCAAGGTGGAAGCCTACCATGCAATATTCGCCTTCTTTTTGAAGCTTAAGTTCGTCATAAATTGTCTTGAAGGCAGAACGGCCGTAATAGTCGTCGGCATTGATAACGGCAAAGGGCTCTTTAACAACGTCCTTGCAGGCAAGAATTGCCTGACCTGTGCCCCAAGGCTTTTGACGGGTTTCGGGACAAACATAACCTGCGGGAAGGTCGTCAGTTTCCTGAAAAGCGTATTCAACCTTAACCTTTTTTGCAATACGGTTGCCAACAAGATTTTTAAAATCTTCTTCAATAGAGTGTTTAATAACAAAACCAACCTTATCGAAGCCGGCTTCGATAGCATCGTAAATTGAATAATCTACGATAGCTTCCCCGTTTTTACCAACGGGTTCGGCCTGTTTGAGTCCGCCGAAGCGGCTGCCCATACCTGCTGCCATAATTACAAGTGTTGCGTGAAAACTCATAAGGTTCACTCCTTAGTTAAAAATTGCGAATATTTTTCGCATTAATTCATAAATATATTAGTATATTAAATCTTATTTGTCAAGAAAACGGGAAAGATTGTTAAGAAAAGAGTCAGATTTTTAAGAGCCAAACCAGAAGGAAACATCTTTAGTTTGTTTAAAATTTATTTACTTGACATTAGGGAAGAGAATGTATATAATAGGGGCATTGTATATCGGCGGGTGACCGTCGATTTCCCCCGCGCAAAAAAGAATTATTGCAAGGAGAATTTTAATTATGGCTAAGAGTGTACAGCTTACTAAAGAGGGTCTTGAAAAGCTTAAGGGTGAGCTTGAAACTTTAAAAACACAAGGCAGAACAGATATTGCCGAAAAAATCCGCGTTGCCCGCGGTTACGGAGATTTGTCCGAAAACAGCGAATATGACGAGGCAAAGAACGAACAGGCAAAAATTGAAGCCAGAATTATCGAGCTTGAAAAAATGCTTGAAAACGCCGTTATTATTGAAGAAGACGTTAACACCGACAGCGTAACCGTTGGCGTTACCGTAACCGTTTATGATGTTGATTTTGAAGAAGAAATGACCTATAAGGTGGTTGGCCCTGCCGAAGCAGACCCGATGAACGGTCTTATTTCGGACGACTCGCCCGTTGGTAAGGCTCTTCTCGGCGCAAAGGTCGACGATATTGTTACAGCCGAAGCACCTGTTGGCGAAATAAAATTCAAAATTATAAGCATTTCTAAATAATATATCAGGGCGGAGTATTCTGCCCTGTTAACTTTTTAGGAGAAAAAATGGATAACAAAAAAAGTGAAACTTTAAAACAAAGGGAAAAGGCGCAAAAGGACCTGTTAGAGCTTAAAAAAATGCAGATGGGTCAGCTCGACCCAAGCATACTTAATGATGACGATAAAAAGATAGAGCCTAAAACCCTTGATGAAAAGGCCGACAACTTCTTTTATCACAATAAGGCGAAGCTTATAATTTTAGGCTTTTTGGCGATTGTTTTAACCGTTTTGGTTATGTCTTGCGTTACAAAAACAGATTACGATGCAACCGTAACAATTTACTGTTATGAATATGTTGATACACAGACGATAGAGGAAACCGCCCTCTTTATAGAAAAGCTTCACCCCGATACAAACGAAAACGGTGAAACCCAAATTCTTTGTGCGGATTGCTCGTTTTCAGAAGATACCGAACTTATGCAAACGGTAAACGAGCGACAGATGAAGCTTCAGTCAATTTTAATGGACGGGAAATCTGTGCTCTTTATACTTGATGATGAAAGCATAAAATATCTTAATTCCATAAGTGAAGATTTTACCCTTTTTAAAGAAGAAAATATCGTTGAATTAAGTGATAATTATTATAATTCGCTCAGCAAAGGAAGGGTTAGCTTTAAAGAAGATAAAAAGCGCTATTTATGCCTTAGAACTATTGATGAAACGGCTATAGCCGAAAAGGCAAAGCAAAATTACGAAGACGCTAAAGAGGTTTTGGAAAAATTAAAAAATCAGTAGCGAAAGCTACTGATTTTTTGTTTTATAAAGTTTAAGAGTTAAAGAAGAAACCGAATATCTGCCAATATAGTAGTTGGCATCGCCTTTTTGAAGGGTAAGCTCTTTGTTTATTTTCTCAAGATATTTCGAAGTGTTTTGGTTAAAGTCTTTTTTTAAGGCGGAATCACCAAAGCGTACTTCTATCATTTCGTTCTTGGACCCGATAATATAAGCAACAAGGCTTTTTACATTATCCTCTGAAAAAACAAAACCGCGTTTTGTAAAAAAGTTGTTTGTGTTGCTTTCGCAAAGAGGACGGGATAGGTTAAAGGCAAAGGTTCCTTTTTGGAATTCTTCTTCGGTAAGTTCGTAAAAATCCTTTGAAAAGGTGTGGTCAAGGGAAATATCATTATCGGTTAAGTTGAAATATTCGTGGGAAATAAAATCCTTTGAAGTGTCGTTCCAGGTAACGTCAAGGTTATACCACTTAGAGCCGATAGAAACCTGATTCCACATATGTCCTTCGCCTTCGGCAACGCCGGTGACTGTGGTGCAGGGAATTTTAAAATGGTGTAAAAGAAGCTGCATTGCGCGGGAATAGCCTTCGCAAAGAGCCTTGCCGTTTACAAGGGCGCCGTATGCCGAATATATCATTGGGTCAGCTTGGTTGGTTGAATATTCAACTCGATTGCAAAGAAGGTCGTGAAGCTGAAGCTCAATTTCAAAGGGGTCGGTTGCGGTCACTTGCGAAGCAATATCTGAAACAGCCTTTTTCAATTCTTCTTCCATAACAGATTTTTCAGACCTCTTTACAAGAAAGGCGGGGGAAACGTCGGCCGAAGAAGAAAACATCATAAGAGCGGCGGGGTTGCCGTTATCATCTTGTCCTGTTGCGGTTATGTAATAGGGCGGAAGCCAGAAAACTTCGGGATGGTCGGCAACGAGGGCGTGTCGCACAACAGAAATATCTTTAACATAGTTTTCGCTAAGCTCACCTAAAACTACCCAAGAAGTAAACATATCGTGAACAGCGGTATGCATAGAGTTGTAATACTGCTTTTGAATAGGGGTAAGGTTGCCGTAGCAATAGTGTTCTTCGTATACCGAGGGCTTTTCCACGGGGTCGGGGTTCGGTTTAGAGGAGGAAGAGGAGCTTGGCTGAGAAGAACTTGGGGTCGAGGAAGATATAGATGAAGAAGAGTGCGATGAAGGTTCAGAAGAAGGGGAAGGCTTGGAAGATGGCTTTGAGGAAGAATCTTCTTTTGAAGAAACCTTATCGGAAGAGGGGGTTTCGCTTTTTTCGGAGGAAGGTTGATTTGAACTGATGGTTGAAGCGTTGGGCGAAGAGGAAACGGGAAGAGAATTATCATCCTTGTCGCAACCGACAAGGCACAAAAGCAAAACCGACAGCAAAACCGCAGTAAAACGCTTCATATAATCCCCCCACTCTTTAATTTATAATTACATTACAAAACATTTCTTTTATATGTGGAATCCAATCATAGCAAACCGAAAAAGAAATATCCGACTGTGTTTCTTCAATTATAAACATAAAATCCTCCGAAGACAAGCCTGTTTTTGAAAATTTGTCAAAAAAAGAAACACAAAGTTGTAATATTTTATTATAGGTTAACTCTTCTTCGCAAAAAGCCATAATCGAAGAGGAAAAATATAAGCTTTTTTCTCCTGTTTCGTCGGTCATTTCAATTCCTCCCAGCCTATCGCAAAATCGGGCAAGGAAATCACTTTTAACATTGAAAACGCCGTCGGTCACATAGGGCAAAAGGGCGGTATTTTCTTCGGCCTTTTCGGGAAAAATATAAAGGTAGGTTGAAATTGAAGAAAAATCGAGAAAAATAAAGATGCCCGAGCCGTCTTCGCCAAGGAAAAGAAGACCTCGGCTTGGAGGATACTTTGTGTAACCGATACCCTCAATGTTTTCGTGGACCGACTGCTTCGGGGGCGCAATTTCGGCGGGAATAAGCAGAATTCCTAAAAAGGTGCAAAAACCTAAAATTGCCGCAAAGAAGGAAAGGACGGCAATTGCAATTTTGTTTGACTTTCTCATAACACACCTCCGTTTATATTATGAGAAAATTTGCTTGAAGCTATACAAAAAGGGTGTTATAATAAACGAAACTTCTGCCCGTGGCGCAGCTGGATAACGCAGCAGATTCCGATTCTGAAGAACGGGGGTTCGAATCCCTTCGGGCAGGCCAAAAAGAAAAAACCAACCCTTGCGGTTGGTTTTTCTTTTTAGTTTACATAGGGATTCGAACCCTTCGCTCAGGCCAAAAATTCAAAACTCGTTATTGCAAAAACCGATAGCGATGCAGTTGTGTTTTATAAAAAAAGAGAGCCCAACCTTATGGAGCGTACACTAAAGGACAGTACAACAAGATACGAAAACACCCGTAGTTTTAGAAAACTACGGGTGTTTTTAATATTCTCTTTCTTTGTTAGTCAAGTTGTGCTATAATACAACTAACCGATAAATAAGAATTTGACGGTCAATTTTCACCCCACTGATGGTTGATTTCTCTCCACTCAACCATCGGTTCGTTTTCTTTGTTACACAAATTTTCTATACTGAAAGCGAAAGGAGGCAACCTATGGACCAAGTAAAAATTGGAAAGTTCATTGCCGAGTGCAGAAGAAAAACAAACTTAACCCAAATGCAGTTGGCAGAAAAACTGAACATTACCGACAGAGCAATATCAAAATGGGAAACTGGCAAATCTCTGCCCG
>JAZLEK010000016.1:0-4040 GCA_045615225.1 Acutalibacteraceae bacterium
AATAGAGACAACCCTTGAAGGTACGGCCTTCTGCGTTCATGGCGTTGATGGTGGGGAGGAAGATGGTCTCCATACAGAGATCCGCAATCTCCTTGGTGTAATAGGGGTTGGGAGCAACCGTACCCATACCGCCTGTGTTGAGACCCTCGTCATTATCAAGGGCACGCTTGTGGTCCATTGAAGAAATCATAGGAACAACAGTTTTTCCGTCGGTGAAAGAAAGAACCGACACCTCGGGACCTGTTAAAAACTCTTCAATTACAACATTGCTTCCAGATTCGCCGAAAACCTTGTCTTCCATCATAGACTTAACTGCGGCAACTGCTTCTTCACGGGTCATTGCAATTATTACGCCCTTACCGAGTGCAAGTCCGTCCGCCTTGATAACGGTAGGAATGGGGGCAGTTTCAAGGTATTTAAGAGCCGAATCTATATCTGAGAAAACCTCGTAAGCGGCAGTAGGAATACCGTACTTTTTCATAAGGTTTTTAGAGAAAACTTTACTTCCCTCGATAATTGCGGCAGCCTTATTGGGGCCAAAGCAAGGAACACCAATTTCCTCAAGCGCATCTACACAGCCGAGTACAAGCGGGTCATCGGGAGCAACAACCGCAAATTCAATACCATTTGCCTTTGCAAAATCTACAATAGCGGGAATATCCTTTGCGCCAATAGCTACACATTCAGCATCATCTTTCATGCCGCCGTTACCGGGGAGCGCATAGATTTTAGTAATATCTTTATTTTCGTTTAATTTCTTTATGATGGCGTGTTCTCTTCCGCCGCCACCTACAACCATTATTTTCATAAATCTAATCCTTTGTTTGTATTAGTGGTGGAAAAGGCGCATTCCTGTGAATGCCATTGCCATTCCGTATTTGTTACAGCAGTCAATTACAACGTCATCTCTGATAGAACCGCCGGGCTCTGCAATGTAGGAAACACCGCTCTTCTTAGCTCTTTCGATATTATCATCGAAGGGGAAGAAAGCATCAGAGCCGAGTGCTACGCCTGTAATGGTGTCGAGATATGCTCTTTGTTCAGCCATTGTAAAGGGTTCGGGCTGTACTGTAAAGTACTTCTGCCAGTTACCGTCGGCACAAACATCTTCTTCGTTCTGGTTGATGTAGCCATCAATAACATTATCTCTGTCGGGGCGACCGAGAGCATCTTTAAAAGGAAGATTTAAAACCTTGTCGCTCTGTCTGAGGAACCAGGTGTCTGCCTTTCCGCCCGCAAGACGGGTGCAGTGAACACGTGACTGCTGACCTGCGCCTACACCGATAGCCTGTCCGTCTACGGCAAAGCAAACCGAATTGGACTGGGTGTACTTAAGTGTAATGAGAGCGATTATAAGGTCGCGTACAGCGCTTTCGGGCATATCTTTTTTCTCTGTTACAATATTTGTAAGGAGTTCGGGATTTATTTTGAATTCGTTTCTGCCCTGTTCAAATGTAATGCCGTAAACCTGTTTCTTTTCCTGTGCATAAGGAACATAATCGGGGTCGATTTTTACAATGTTGTATGTTCCCTTTCTTTTAGACTTGAGAATTTCAAGTGCTTCGGGTTCATAACCGGGAGCGATAACACCATCGGAAACCTCACGCTTAATCATAAGGGCGGTGGTAACGTCGCAAACATCGGAAAGGGCAACCCAGTCACCAAAGGAGCACATACGGTCGGTACCGCGAGCACGTGCATAAGCGCAAGCGAGAGGAGAATCGTCAAGACCCTCAATATCATCTACGAAGCAAGCTTTCTTAAGTTTGTCGGAAAGGGGTAAGCCAATAGCCGCAGAGGTGGGGCTTACGTGCTTAAAGGAGGTAACTGCGGGCATGCCGAGTGCTTCTTTAAGTTCTTTAACAAGCTGCCAAGAGTTAAAAGCATCAAGGAAATTGATATATCCGGGACGGCCATTAAGAATCTCGATGGGAAGGTCTTCCCCGCCCTCCATAAAAATTTTGGCAGGTTTTTGGTTGGGATTACAACCATATTTAAGTTCAAATTCTTTCATTACTTTCTCCTCCTGTTATTTATTCTTATTTATGATTATTTCGGTAGGCTCACTGCCGTCAAGAGGAATCTGACGTACAAAGAGAGATACCTTATTGTCTTCATTTAAGTTTTCCCAACAGATGTCGGCGAGTTCTTTTGCTGTGTTGGGAAGCGCTACCTCTTCGGGCTCACCAAAGAAGGAAGGAATGGGGTTGCCGTCACACTTGTAGGTGTGGATGAAATGTCCAACGCCATCTTCGGGCGCATTGTAATTGAAGTAATATCTTCTGCAAGACTCTCCTCTTCCGTCTGCGCTTTTAAGAATAGACATCTTATAAGCGAAGGTGTTGCGAGGGAAGCAGTAGTAAAGGATACCCGAAATTCTGGGAGTGAAGTTAGGAGCATCATCCTCGAACTCACGAACATCGCAAGCTTCTTCGAAGCCGAAATTATGCTCATTCTTGTTTATATAATCATAAATGGTATTTGTCTGGTCGCCATTAGTAATAATGTCGATGTTTCCACCTTTTGTTGTGAGGTAAGGATTATAGATAATAAGATGTGGGTCGGAAAGCTTTGATTCGTCGAAAGCCTTTGTTCTCATACCGCCGTCAAAACGCTCGAAAATGCGGTTACGGCTGTTTACGCTTCTGCCCATAATAAAATATGCTATCATAGCAGATTTTCCATCGGCAGATTTGCCGATTACAATACCCCTGCCGGGGTAAGAGTTTTCGCTAAGTAATGTTTTTAAATCATACATTGCCATCATTATCACCTTATCCTTTAATTTGTTTCGAAACCTTTTCCACAGCCATGGGAAGAATTTTCCACTCGGCTTCTTCCATAACTCTTCTCTGTAAGGTTTCGGGGGTGTCATCATCATTTATGTAGACTGCCTTTTGCATTATAATTTTTCCGCCATCGGGAATTTCATTTACAAAATGAACCGTAGCGCCCGTTACCTTAACACCGTAGCTGAGAGCCGCTTCGTGAACGTGAAGCCCGTAAAAGCCTTTGCCGCAGAATGACGGAATTAATGAGGGATGAACGTTTATAATGCGGTTTGCAAAGTGAGAAGTGAATTTTTCACTTAAAATGCACATAAAACCCGCAAGAACAATTATATCTATTTGGTTTTCGTCAAGCATTTCAATAAGAGTATCTTCAAACTCGTTACCAAGCACTTTTTTACTGCAAACGATAGCGGTTATATCCGCTTTCTTTGCGCGCTCTAAAGCGTAGGCTCCTTCGTTGTTGGAAATTACAAGTTTAATTTCGCCCGAAGAAATGATACCGCTATGCTGCGCATCAATAAGAGCTTGAAGGTTTGTGCCACCGCCCGAAACAAGAACGGCAATTTTTGCTTTTTCAGACATATTCCCTTCTCCTTACTCGAGGATAACTCCCTCGTCGGACTTAACTATTTCACCGAGGATATAAGCGGTTTCACCGTTAGCATTTAAAATTTCCAACGCTTTATTTGCATCCTCTGATTTTACAACAACGCTCATACCAACGCCCATGTTAAAGGTGTTGTACATATCGCGTTCGGGGATGTTTCCAACCTTCTGAATAAGAGAGAAAATGGGAAGAACTCGAACATCGCTCTTCTTAATCTTTGCAGAATATCCTGCAGGGAGACTTCTGGGGATGTTTTCATAGAATCCGCCGCCTGTGATGTGAGAAATAGCTTTAACATCAACCTCTTTCATAAGTGCGAGCATAGATTTAACATAAATCTTAGTGGGGGTAAGAAGGGTTTCGCCAAGGGTCTTACCACCGAGTTCTTCGGTATATGTGTTAAGGTCAGCCGATTCAATATCGAAAACCTTACGAACAAGAGAAAAACCATTTGAGTGAACACCGGTAGATGCAAGAGCAATAATTGTGTCGCCCTCGGCTACCTTTGTGTTGTCAAGGATTTTTGATTTATCAACAATGCCGGTGCTGTAGCCTGCAAGGTCGTAATCATCTTCGGGCATAAGACCGGGGTGCTCTGCTGTTTCGCCACCGATTAATGCACAGCCAGCCTGTACACAGCC
>JAZLEK010000017.1:0-8079 GCA_045615225.1 Acutalibacteraceae bacterium
CGTTGACCATGGTAAGACAACATTAACAGCAGCTATTACAAAAGTATTAAATTTTGATGGAGACGCAGAATTTGTAGATTATGCAAATATAGATAAGGCTCCTGAAGAGCGTGAGCGTGGTATTACTATTAATACTGCACACGTTGAATACGAAACAGATAAGCGTCACTATGCACACGTTGACTGCCCAGGTCACGCAGACTACGTTAAGAATATGATTACAGGTGCTGCTCAGATGGACGGTGCTATCCTCGTTATCGCTTCTACCGACGGACCTATGGCTCAGACCAAGGAGCACCTTCTCCTTGCTCGTCAGGTTGGCGTTCCTTACATCGTTGTATTCATGAACAAGACCGACCTCGTTGACGACGAAGAGCTTCTCGAACTCGTAGAGATGGAAATCCGCGAGACTCTCGACACTTACGAATTCCCCGGCGATGATACTCCTATCATCAAGGGTTCTGCTCACAAGGCACTCGTTGCTGACAACGATCCTTCTCTTCCTGAGTATGCTCCTATCGCTGAACTCATGGATGCTGTTGACAGCTACATTCCTACTCCCGACCGTAAGGCTGACCTTCCCTTCCTTATGCCTGTCGAGGACGTATTCACCATCACCGGTCGTGGTACCGTTGCTACCGGCCGTGTAGAACGTGGTCAGCTCCGCACTTCTGAAGAAGTTGAAATCATTGGTCTTACCGATGAAAGAGCTAAGACAGTTGTTACCGGTATCGAAATGTTCCGTAAGCTTCTCGACTATGCAGAGGCTGGCGATAACATCGGTGCTCTTCTCCGTGGTGTTCAGAGATCTGACATTGAACGTGGTCAGGTTCTTTGTAAGCCCGGCTCCATCAATCCCCACACCAAGTTCAGTGGTCAGGTTTATGTCCTTTCTAAGGATGAAGGCGGCCGTCACACACCTTTCTTCAACAACTATCGTCCTCAGTTCTACTTCCGTACAACTGACGTTACCGGCGTAATCACCCTTCCTGCAGGCACCGAAATGTGCATGCCTGGCGATAACGTTGTAATGGACGTTGAACTCATCACTCCTATCGCTATCGAAGAGGGTCTCCGCTTCGCTATCCGTGAGGGTGGACGTACTGTTGGTTCCGGCGTTGTTACCGCTATCAACGAATAATTCATAATTTGAATTAACTCAAAGGATGTATCTTCGGATACATCCTTTTTCTTTGTCATAAAATTAACAATCTGCTATTGACATTTTAAAAAAACGTAATATAATATTAATAATAGGCTTTAGTATGCTAAATTTTCGGAGGTAATCTTATGTACAACATTAAAACCTACAACAAAATTTCTTCTGTAGCAACAAATGAGTTTGACGCTACAAAATATACTATTGGTGATGAGGTAGAGGCTCCTGTTGGCGCTATCGTTCGTTCTGCTGCTCTTCACGATGTAGAGTTCGATAAATCCCTTCTTGCTATCGCAAGAGCAGGCGCAGGTGTAAACAATATTCCTGTTGACCGCTGCGCAGAAGAGGGAATTGTTGTTTTCAATACACCCGGCGCTAATGCGAATGCTGTTAAAGAACTTGTTATTGCTGGTCTTATGCTTTCTTCTCGAAAGGTTGCTGCCGCTATCGATTGGGCTAAAACACTTAAAGGTAATGGCGACCAAGTAGGCAAAATGGTTGAAAAGGGCAAAGGAAACTTCGTAGGACCCGAAATTTTAGGCAAAACCCTTGGCGTAGTAGGACTTGGAGCTATCGGCGTTATGGTTGCTAATGCTGCTGAAAAACTCGGCATGAAGGTTTACGGATACGATCCTTATCTTTCTATTAAGAATGCTTGGAATCTTTCTTCTACCGTTAAATATTGCGACGATTTAGCTGAAATCTATGCTAATTGTGATTATATTTCTCTTCATATTCCTTGCACTAAGGATACAAAGGGTTCTATCAATAATGCCGCTTTTGCTCAAATGAAAGACGGTGTTCGCATTCTTAACTTTGCTCGTGGCGAACTTGTTAATTCCGATGATATGATTGCCGCTCTATCTGCAGGCAAGGTTGCAGCTTACGTTGTAGACTTCCCAAGTGATGAAATGATTGGTGTAGAAAACGTTACAGCAATTCCTCACCTGGGCGCTTCTACTCCCGAATCTGAGGACAATTGCGCTTATATGGCTGCTCACGAGCTTATCGATTATATTGAAAACGGCAATATCGTAAACTCTGTTAATATGCCCGCTGTTTCTATGGCAAGAAACGGCGATGCTCGTGTTTGTGTTATTCACAAGAACGTTCCTGGCATCATTTCTGCTATCACAACCGCACTTGCGGAGCAGAACATCAATGTTCACAATATGCAGAATGCTTCTAAAGGTGACTATGCTTATACTCTTCTTGATGTCGAATCAGTATTCGACGGTATTGAAGATAAGCTTATGTCAGTTGAAAACATCATACGCGTTCGCGTTATCAAATAATTATTGACAAAATTTCATATAGTGGTATATAATTTATAAAAATGTTGACAGGGACAGTCGCATTCTGCCGATTCTCAGAGAGTCGTCGTTTGGTGCAAGACGATATGAAGCTTTTGCGTATATCACCCTCGAGTTGAAAGCTGAATCAAGTAAGCAATCCGTACACCTGCGTTAAAGGGAAAGCGTATAATAGTACGCGCATAAGTGGCCTTTTCGGCAATTAGAGTGGTACCACGGAGATATAATTTCTTCGCCTCTATGTTTATTCATAGAGGCGTTATTTTTTTGGAGGTTTTATGGTTACTCTGGATAAAATCTATCATGCGGCGCATGTGCTTAAAAGTGTTGTGAGACATACCGACCTTGTCAAAGCGCCCGCAATCAACCCTGATGTTGATATATGGCTAAAACCCGAAAATCTGCAGGTAACGGGCTCGTTTAAGGTGCGTGGCTCTGGTTACATGATTTCACAGCTTACCGAGGAAGAAAAAGCTAAGGGCGTTATAGCCTGCTCGGCGGGGAACCATGCACAAGGCGTTGCCCTTGCCGCTACAAAATACGGCATCAAATCGGTCATTTGCCTTCCCGATGGCGCCCCGATTTCCAAGGTTGAAGCCACCAAGGGTTATGGCGCCGAGGTTGTTATGGTTGAAGGCGTTTATGATGATGCTTATGCCCAAGCTCTTCGCCTTCGTGACGAAAAGGGTTATACCTTTATTCATCCCTTTGATGCCGAAAACGTTATTGCAGGACAGGGTACGATAGGACTTGAAATTATGAACGAAATGCCCGATGTTGATGCAATTATTGTGCCAATAGGCGGCGGCGGACTTATTTCGGGTGTTGCTCTTGCCGCTAAAAAGCTTAACCCCAATGTTAAAGTCTATGGTGTTCAGGCTGCAGGTGCGCCCAGTATGTTTAACGCGGTAAAAGACGGAAAAATTGAGCGTCTCGACTCGGTTTCAACCATCGCCGACGGTATTGCCGTAAAAGAACCGGGTGAAAACACCTTCAAATATGTAAACGAATTTGTTGACGAAATAGTTACTGTTACCGAAGACGAAATTGCAACCGCAATTTTAACCCTTATTGAACAGCATAAAATGATTGCCGAAGGCGCAGGCGCAGTATCTGTTGCTGCAGCAATGTTTGATAAGGTCGATATTAAGGGTAAAAAGGTTGTCTGCATCGTTTCAGGTGGTAATATCGACGTTACCATTTTAAGCCGTGTAATCAAGCGCGGTCTTTCCCGTTCGGGCAGAAACTGCAGTCTTTTGGTCGAACTTGTCGACAAACCGGGTCAGCTTAAAGGCGTTTCTAATATTATTGCCGATAAAGGCGGAAATGTAATTTCTGTTCACCACGAAAGAGCAGGGGAAGGCTCTGATATCAATGGTTGCTTCTTAAGAATAGTGCTTGAAACCAGAAACTTTGAACATATTAAAGAAATTACAAATGCGCTACGTGAGGCCGGCTATAAACTTTGTTAGGAGAAATAAAATGGAATACGTACATACAAACAATGCCCCCGAGGCAATAGGACCCTATTCTCAGGCTATAAAGGTCGGAAATCTTGTTTTTACCTCGGGCCAAATTGCAATAAATCCCGCAACAGGTAATATTGAAGCAGAAACAATTGAAGCTCAAACCGAACAGGTTTGTAAAAACCTCTGTGAGGTATTAAAAGCCGCAGGAACCGATATAACAAAGGCTGTAAAAACTGTTTGCTTCCTTAGCGATATGAGCAACTTCGCAGCATTTAACGAGGTTTATGGCAAATATTTCACAGGCAAGCCCGCGCGCTCCTGTGTAGCAGTAAAAACACTCCCCAAAAACGTACTTGTAGAAGTAGATGTAATAGCAGAACTATAAAAAAAGCACCCGTGAGGGTGCTCTTTTTTTATAACGTATTTGCGATATCTAATATCAGTTTTTCGGTCTTTTCCCAGCCAAGGCAAGGGTCGGTAATCGATTTGCCGTAAATTCCTTCTCCTATTTTCTGCGCGCCGTCTTCAATATAGCTTTCAATCATAAGACCCTTAACCATTCGGTTAATATCGTTGTTGTGTCTCATGCTGTGCAATATTTCCTTTGCTATACGTGGTTGTTCAAGATACTGCTTGTTAGAGTTTGAATGGTTTGTATCTACAATAACAGCCATATTGTTCAGACCCTTTGAACTGTACATCTCATAAAGTCTTATAAGGTCTTCATAGTGATAGTTGGGGATTGCTTGACCTTGTTTATCAACGCTACCGCGAAGAATCGCGTGAGCAAGTTCGTTGCCCGAAGAAGATACGTCCCAACCTCTGTAAATAAAGTCGTGGGGGTGTTGTGCAGCGGTAATTGAGTTAAGCATAACCGAATAGTCACCACTTGTTGGGTTTTTCATACCGACAGGCATTGTAGCGCCGCTTGCAACAAGGCGATGTTGCTGATTTTCAACCGAGCGTGCGCCAATTGCAACATAACCGAGCAAATCTTCAACATAGCGGTGGTTTTCGGGGTAAAGCATTTCATCCGCACAGGAAAACCCTGTTTCGGCGATGGCTCTTGCGTGAAGATTCCTGATAGCTAAAACGCCTTTGATTGGGTCAGGCTTCTGATTAGGGTCGGGCTGATGCAGCATACCCTTATAGCCATCTCCGGTGGTGCGTGGTTTGTTAGTATAGATACGGGGAATAATAAGAACCTTATCTTCAACCTTATCCTGCACACCCTTAAGCCTGTGAATATAATCTATAACGGCTTCTTCGTTATCTGCAGAGCAAGGTCCGATAATTAAAATAAACTTATCAGACTCGCCTAAAAACACTTTTTTTATATCGGCATCTCTTTTGTTTTTCTTTTCAATTACTTCCTGACTTAAAGGATATTTAAGTTTAATAGCCTTTGGTATCGGAAGCTTTGCGCGGAATTCCATTGACATAATTTAAAATTTCTCCGTAATTTTTCAGATTTTCGCTCATTATACCATATTTTTTCATATTTTTAAAGTATAATTTATTAATATATATATACTTATTTCTCTTGACCTTTTATGGCAAAAATGATAAAATATTAAATGTATTATGGCATAGAGTTTCTATGCTGAAACAGGGCCTTTGTAACTGACGGATTAGTGGGTCACCACGTGGAAGCAAAGGCACCGCAAAATGTCGACCGTCTGGGCAGTTCAACCTTAAATTACAGGGGTCGAACTGCCTTTATCTGTTTAGGAGGAAATTTAAATGAAAAAAGTCGGAATAATTATGGGAAGCGACAGCGACCTTCCGGTTGTTGAAAAAGCAATTAACGTTTTAAAGGATTTTGATATTCCTTTTGAAGTTCATATCTATTCAGCTCACAGAACACCCGAGCAGGCAAGAGCCTTCGCTTTAGATGCAAGAAAGAATGGTTTCGGTGTTATGATTTGCGCGGCAGGAATGGCGGCTCACTTAGCAGGCGCTATCGCTGCAAACACAACAATACCCGTAATCGGTATCCCCATAAAGTCTTCTTTAGACGGGCTCGATGCTCTTTTATCTACAGTTCAGATGCCTTCGGGTATTCCGGTTGCTACCGTTGCAATTAACGGCGCAGCAAACGCCGCTTTCCTCGCAGCAGAAATCATCAGCCTTTCCGATGACGAGTTAGCAACAAAACTCGACGCCAGAAGAAAATCCGATGCCGATGCAGTTTTAGCAAAAGATGCAAAGGTAGCAGAGCAGTATAATTAATCAGTTTTCACTTAGCAAAATCAGGAGGTATTTATGGGAGGCTTTTTCGGAGCGGTCTTAAAAGGCGATGCAATATCAGATGTCTTTTTCGGCACCGACTATCATTCTCATTTAGGCACTCGCCGCGCAGGTATCGCAGCATATGATACCAAGCTGGGCATGCAGCGCAAAATCCACAGCATTCAGAACTCACCTTTCAGAACAAAGTTTGAACACATTTTCGAAGAGGCAAGAGGTAACGCGGCAATAGGTTGCATAAGCGATTATGACCCGCAACCCTTACTCGTTCGTTCTCGCCACGGAATATGTGCAATTTGTTTTGTGGGAGCAATAAACAATTCGGAAGAACTTATCGGTCGCTATCTTACAAACAACAGCGGTCAGTTTCTTCCAATGAACGGCGGCGGAGTAAACAATACCGAACTTGTTGCCGCTTTAATAAATCAAAAAGAAAGCTTTGTAGAAGGCATTCAATTTGCGCAAGAACAAATAGATGGCTCTGCTTCAATTCTTATCCTTACCGAAAAAGGAAAAATCATAGCGGCAAGAGACAAACTTGGCAGACTTCCAATGCTGATAGGTAAAAGGGAAGACGGGTTCTGTGTTTCGTTTGAATCCTTTGCATATCAAAAACTCGACTTTGAAGATTATAAAGAGCTTGGTCCCGCCGAAATCGTTAAACTCACAGCCGATAACTGTAAGGTTCTTAGCGAACCCAGAGACGAGATGAGAATCTGCTCCTTCCTTTGGAGCTATTACGGATATCCAACATCCGCTTACGAAGGCGTAAATGTTGAAGTCATGCGTTGTAAAAACGGTGAAATATTAGCCGAACAAGACCGTAAAAATGGCGTTGCTCAGGATATTGATTCGGTTGCAGGTGTTCCCGATTCGGGAGTACCCCATGCAATAGGTTACGCAAACAACAGCAAAGCCCCCTACGCAAGACCTTTCATCAAATACACACCTACCTGGTCCAGAAGCTTCACACCAACCAAGCAAACCGAAAGAAGCAAGGTTGCTAAAATGAAGCAAATTCCGGTACCGGAACTTATAAAAGATAAAAAACTTCTCTTTGTAGACGATTCAATAGTAAGAGGCACTCAGCTCAGAGAAACGGTTGAATTTCTTTACAATAACGGCGCCAAAGAGGTGCACATCCGCTCGGCTTGTCCGCCAATAATGTTCAGCTGTAAATACCTTAACTTTGCTCAGTCAAATGGTGACATGGACTTAATTGCCCGAAAAACTATTTTTGAACTGGAAGGCGAAGAGGGCGCAAAGCATATCGATGAATATATCGATGCGGGGACCGAGCGCGGTAAAAAGCTTCGCGATACAATTTGTAAAAAAATGAATTTCACATCACTCGAATTCCAGTCGCTCGACGGAATAATTAAAGCAATTGGATTACCTAAGTGCAAGCTCTGCACTTACTGTTGGAATGGAAAGGAATAATTATTATGCATAACAAATCTATGTCTGAAAGCTACGCTGCAGCCGGCGTTGATATTACCGCAGGCTACAAATCTGTTGAACTCATGAAAAAACACATTGCCCGCACCAAAAATGAGGGTTGTCTCGATGATGTAGGAGGCTTCGGTGGCTGCTTCGGTCTCGACCTTACCGGCATTAAAGAGCCCGTACTCGTTGCAGGAACCGATGGCTGTGGAACAAAGGTTAAACTTGCTCAGCTTCTCGATAAGCACGATACTATCGGTATCGATGCGGTAGCTATGTGCGTTAACGATATTATTTGCTGCGGCGCAAAGCCCCTTTTCTTCCTTGACTATATTGCTTGCGGCAAAAACTACCCCGAAAAAATAGCCGCTATTGTTGGCGGCGTTGCAGAAGGCTGTGTACAGGCTGGCTGTGCATTAATCGGTGGCGAAACAGCAGAGCACCC
>JAZLEK010000018.1:0-8651 GCA_045615225.1 Acutalibacteraceae bacterium
CAGAAAAGAAGATGATATTCCCGAAATCATTTCGGGTGTGTCGAATGGTGTTACGACCGGCGCGCCCCTTACCATAATTATAAAAAACAATGATACAAAGTCTCACAATTACGATAATTTAAGGGACAACCCCCGACCAAGCCACGCCGACTATGCGGCGGCGGTTAAATACGGCGGCCAAAACGATATAAGAGGCGGCGGACATTTTTCTGCCCGCCTTACCGCCCCTATAGTTGCGGCGGGCGCAATCTGCCGTCAGATTTTAAAGGATGAGGGCATAACGGTCGGCGGACATATTTTATCGGTGGGAAATGTGTGTGAAAGCTCTTTCGACCCGGTTAACGTAAACGGCGAACAACTTGAAATGCTATCTACTAAGCTTTTTGCGCTTAATAACCCCGATGCCGAAGAGCTTATGAGAAAAGAAATTGAAGAGGCAAGACTTGACGGTGATTCGGTCGGCGGCAGTGTAGAACTTGCCGCAGTCGGACTTCCTGTAGGGCTCGGTAGCCATATGTTCGGTGGAGTTGAAAATGTTGTGTCGAACATTCTTTACGGAATTCCCGCAGTAAAAGGAGTATCTTTCGGCGCAGGCTTTGGTTATGCTTCAATGAGAGGCAGTCAGGCTAACGACCAGATGTACTTTGATGAAGACGGGAAAGTAAAGTGCTATACAAATAACTGCGGCGGAATTACGGGCGGCATGACAAACGGAATGCCTTTGCTCATAAAGGTTGCCCTTAAACCTACGCCGTCTATCTCTAAAGAGCAAAAAACCGTAAATCTCAAAATAGGAGAAAACTCCACCCTTATAATCGAAGGCAGACACGACCCCTGTATTGTGCCGCGCGCACTCCCCGTTTTAGAAGCGGCTCTGTGCATAGCTCTTTTAGACCTTTTGGCAGAGGGGGAGACGGTATGAGCCTTGATAACATAAGAAAAGAAATTGATGCTATTGATAATGAGCTTGTGTCCCTTCTTAAAAAGAGAATGCTTTGTTCTCTTAAGGTTGCCGAAATAAAAAAACAGCAAAATCTCCCCGTTTTACATCCCGAAAGGGAACAGGCTATAATCGATAAGGTTTCTGATGCGGGTGGAGAATTCGGCAGTTATATTGCTTCGGTATATCGTGAAATTATGGGGGTAAGCCGCGAAGCTCAACAGGCCGAGCTTTCTCCATTTGGCGCTCTTGCGGGGCAAATTGTAACCGCAAAGGACGGCATAAAAGAAAATGTTGCGGTTGCCTGTCAAGGAATCGAAGGCGCTTTCGGCAGTATTGCCGCAAAAAATCTTCACGCGACGGGAAAAATCAAATATTACACAACCTTCGAGGATGTTTTCAGAGCTGTTGCGAATGATGAGGTTGTTTACGGTGTAATTCCCGTAGAAAATTCTAACGCGGGCTCGGTAAGTGAGGTTTATGACCTGATTCTTAAATATCGCTACTATATTATCTCGGCGGCAGACCTTTCGGTAAGTCAAAATCTGCTTGGTTTAAAGGGCGCCACCGCAAACGATATAAAAACGGTATATTCTCACCCACAGGCCCTCTCTCAGTCTGAGGATTTCTTAAAGGGCGCGGGCATAAAACCGGAGCCCTTCAGTAATACGGCAATGGCGGCAAAATACGTGTCAGAGCTCGGCGACAAATCGGTTGGAGCTATAGCCTCAACACTTGCGGCAGAGCTTTACGGACTCGATGTCGTTTCAAAAGATATTCAGTCAATCAAGAACAATTCCACAAGATTTATTACAATATCCAAACAGCTTATAATTCCAAATGATGCAAATAAAATAAGCGTTGTATTCTCTGTACCCCATAGCGTCGGCGCGCTAAACCGCGTTTTAAACCGCTTTTGTATGAACGGCTTAAACCTTACAAAAATAGAATCACGCGCGGCAAAAAACGGTGAGTTCGACTATCTTTTCTATCTTGATTTTTCGGGCAACCTAAACGACAGAAAGACAATCGCGCTTATTTCCTCGCTCGAAAACGAGCTACCCGATTTTACATTCCTTGGAAACTACAAGGAAACAACTATAAAATAACAGGTGATAAAAATGGCTAAAGAAAAACTTGTAAAAGCAATAACCTCAATGGATGAAGACTTTGCAAAATGGTACACAGACGTTGTGCTAAAGGCAGAACTTATCGACTACGCTTCGGTTAAGGGCTGCATGATAATTCGTCCTTACGGTTGGGCAATTTGGGAAAACATTCAAAGAATTATGGACGGTATGTTCAAGGAAACAGGCCACGAAAACGTGTCAATGCCTATGTTCATTCCCGAAAGCCTGCTACAAAAAGAAAAGGACCACGTTGAAGGCTTTGCGCCTGAGGTTGCTTGGGTTACCCACGGCGGTCATGAGAAGCTTGAAGAAAAGCTTTGTGTTCGCCCCACTTCTGAAACCCTCTTCTGCGACCACTATAAGAACATAATCCATTCCTGGAGAGATTTGCCAAAGCTTTATAATCAGTGGTGCAGCGTGGTTCGTTGGGAAAAGACAACAAGACCCTTCCTTCGTTCACGCGAATTCCATTGGCAAGAGGGTCACACAATTCACGCTACTGCCGAAGAGGCACAAGCTGAAACAATTCAAATGTTAAACGTTTATGCCGAATTTGCAGAAAAATATCTTGCAATGCCTGTTATCAAGGGCGTTAAAACCGAAAAAGAACGTTTTGCAGGCGCGGTTGACACCTATACAATTGAAGCTATGATGCACGACGGCAAGGCTTTACAGAGCGGCACCTCTCACTTCTTTGGAGATGGTTTTGCAAAAGCTTTTGGTATTCAGTTTACCGATAAAGACAACAAGCAGGCAACACCCTTCCAGACATCTTGGGGCGTTTCAACCCGTCTTATCGGCGCTATCATTATGACTCACGGCGACGATAATGGCCTTGTTCTTCCTCCCGCCGTTGCGCCTATTCAATTAGTTGTTATTCCTATCGCTTCTCATAAAGAAGGAGTAACCGAAAAGGCTACCGAAGTATACGAAAAGCTCAAAAAGGTTTGCCGCGCTAAAATCGACAATTCTGATAACAGCCCAGGTTGGAAGTTTGCAGAATATGAAATGAAGGGCGTGCCCCTCCGTCTTGAACTTGGCCCCCGTGATATTGAAAATAATCAGTGCGTTTTAGTTCGCAGAGATAATGGAGAAAAGACGGTAGTTTCTCTTGATGAGCTTGAAACAAAGGTTCCCGAACTCCTTGATGCTGTTCGTGACGGACTTTATGCAAAGGCACTTGCCAACAGAACCGAAAAGACCTATACCGCAACAACTCTGGATGAAATGACCCAAATAGCCGATAACAAGCCGGGCTTTATCAAGGCTATGTGGTGCGAAGACAGAGCTTGCGAAGAAGCCCTCAAAGAAAAGGCAGGGGTTTCTTCACGCTGTATGCCCTTTGTACAGGAAACACTAACAGATAAATGTATCTGTTGCGGAAAACCTGCTAAAAAAATGGTTTATTGGGGCAAGGCATATTAATCGGAGAAACCGATTAATAATTAAATCCGTTTCCCTTTTGGAAACGAATGAAATCCCTTGCGGGATGAAATCACTAATGTGATGAAATCCGCTAACGCGAATGAAACGGATTTGATTTCATTTTGTGCGAAGCACAAGATTTCATTATAAATTTATTTATGATTTCATTGTGCCGCAAGGCACGATTTCATCAAAGAGGTTATGTTATGAAGGAAAATTTGCTTGTTGATATGTCGCTTGACTTTGCAGTGGATGCTGTAAATATTTGCGACAACATTAAAGGTCACGGAAGCATTCGAGACCAAAGGATGCGGTCTGCCACTAGTATTGGTGCGAATATTCGCGAAGCAAATTATGCCCGTTCAAAAATCGATTTTGCGGCAAAACTTCAAATAGCTCTTAAAGAATGTTACGAAACAGAGTATTGGATAGAACTTTTTGAGCGCACTCATCTTGCAGATGAGGAAATACTTAAAAAGTTTAAGCACGACTGCGGAGCCATAAGGCGTGTGCTTATCAAATCTATCAATACAGTTGAAAACAATAATTAAATCCGTTTCCCTTTTGGAAACGAATGAAATCCGCTACGGCGGATTATAGAGGTAAATTTATGACAGATTTAGAACTTATAAGAAGCAAAAAAGGATTTATCTGCGATATGGACGGTGTTATCTATCACGGTAACGAACTTCTTCCCAGCGCAAAGCTTTTTGTAGAGTGGCTTCAAAAGGAAAACAAAAAATTTCTCTTTTTAACCAACTCAAGTGAAAGAAGCCGCACCGAGCTTCGTCAGAAGCTTCAAAGAATGGGGCTCGATATACCCGAGGAGCATTTTTACACCTCGGCTATTGCAACAGCAAGATTTTTGGCTCGTCAAAAACCCGGCTGCAGTGTCTACTGTATAGGTGAGGCAGGACTTCTCAATGCAATTTACGAAGAGGGACTCACCATAAACGATGTGAACCCCGATTATGTTGTAGTAGGACCTACTCAAAACTATAGCTTTGTGGCTATGGCGAAGGCGGTAGACCTTGTTCGCAAGGGCGCAAAGCTTATCGGCACCAACCCCGACACCACAGCCCCAACCGAAGGCGATAGAATAATCCCCGACTGCAAGGCGCTTGTTGCCCCCATTGAAATTGCAACGGGCAAACAGGCATACTATCTTGGCAAACCCAATCCGCTTATGATGCGTTCGGGATTCCACAGACTTGGTTGTAAGAGCGAAGATGCCGTAATTATCGGTGACAGAATGGATACCGATATAATTGCCGGTATTGAGTCGGGCGCAACAACCGTTTTGGTTCTTTCGGGCGTTTCTACCAGAGAAACCGTTGAACAGTTCCCATACGGCCCCAACATCATACTTAACGATGTAGGTGAAATAGTAGAATAAAAAAACGAGCCTTTGGCTCGTTTTTATTCTGTAGGGAAAGGCGTCCTCGACTGTCCGTCTCACTTCCTATTATATATACGCGTACGCGCGCGAGGAAGAGGAACTAAATATTGTGTACTTTTTCTCGTTAAAATACAAGACTTTGAGGGCAAAAAAATACATAAAAATTTTTTTAAAAAATTGCAAAAAAACACTTGCATTTTCTGTTTTATTATGTTATCATACGTGAGTACGCTGTGAAAATAGCGTTGATATGCGTTGATGCGGGAGGTGGCCGACCATTGAGTCGGGAAATTTCCGCGGAGTATGTCCGATTTTAAACCGGGCGAAAGTAGAACTTATCCAAAGACTATGCGGCAACTTGCGATGCCGTGTAATCACGACGGCCAAATTGCGCGCCGTCAGCCCCGGAATGACTGTAACCCCAGCCATCCGGTTTTAAAATGTGCCCTGAAGAAACACTCGGCACGGTGTAAGTTTCGCTCGCAAATCCAAACAAGGAGGAGCAGCCAAATGGCAGTAAAAGAAAAAATCAGAATTCGTGTTAAGGGCTACGACCACGCTCTTGTAGACCAAGCAGCTGAGAAAATCGTAGAAACCGCAAAGCGCACAGGCGCTCGCGTTTCGGGCCCCGTTCCGCTACCTACCGAGAAGGAAGTAGTTACCATCCTTCGCGCAGTACACAAGTACAAGGATAGCCGCGAACAGTTCGAAACCAGAACACACAAAAGGCTTATCGACGTGTTAAGACCTTCCAACAAAACTGTTGAAGCTCTTACAAGTCTCGAGCTTCCCGCCGGCGTAGACATCGAAATTAAGCTTTAATTCTCGGTAGTCTAAAAAGGCAGGTCATGTTGGGGAAACCCAACCAATAACCAAGGAGGAAATAAAAATGCAAAAAGGTTTAATCGGAAAAAAGCTTGGCATGACTCAGTTTTTTGACGCAAACGGTAACGTTGTTGCCGTAAATGTAATCGAAGCAGGCCCTTGTGTCGTTGCTCAGAAGAAGACAGTTGAAAACGACGGTTACGATGCAATTCAGGTTGGCTACGGCGACCTCAAGGCATCTAAAGTAAATGGCCCCATGAAGGGACACTTCGCTAAGAACGACGTTGCTCCCAAGAAGGTTCTCCGCGAGTTCCGCCTCGACGACTGCGCAGCAGTAAACGTTGGCGACGTACTCAAGGCTGACATCTTCGCAGAAGGCGACAGCGTAGACGTACGCGGAACTTCAAAGGGTAAAGGCTATGCCGGCGTAATTAAGCGTTGGAACTTCAGCCGCCTTAAAGAGTCTCACGGTACCGGTCCTGTTCACCGTCACGGCGGTTCACTCGGCGTTATCGACCCGGCTCGCGTATTTAAGGGAAAGAAAATGGCAGGACACCTCGGTAACGAGAGAGTTACTGTTCAGAATCTCAAAGTTGTTAAAATCGACGCAGAAAACAACATCATCGCTGTTAAGGGTGCCGTTCCCGGTCCCAAGGGCGGAATCGTTGTTCTCTTCGACAGCGTTAAAGCTTAAGGAAGGAGAGTGCTTATAATGGCTAATATAGCAGTAGTTGATATGGCAGGCAAGAATGTCGGCGAAATCACTTTAAACGATGCCATCTTCGGTATCGAGCCCAATGCAGTAGTTATGCATGAGGCTGTAGTAAATTACCTTGCAAATCAGCGTCAGGGCACACAGTCCACCTTAACCCGTACCGAAGTTTCCGGCGGCGGTAAAAAGCCTTGGAGACAGAAGGGCACAGGACACGCTCGTCAGGGTTCTATCAGAGCTCCCCAGTGGAGACACGGTGGCGTAGTACACGCTCCGAAGCCAAGAGATTACTCTTATGTAATCAACAAGAAAGAAAGAAGACTTGCGCTTAAGTCTGCTCTTTCCGATAAGGTACTCACCGGTTCTCTTATCGTTCTCGATGCTTTAACACTCGACGCTTACAGCACCAAGACTGTTGCAGCTTGCCTCAAGGCAATCGGCGCAGGAAAGAAGACCCTCATCGTTCTTGAGAACAATGATAGCTTCGCTGTAAAGAGCGCTGCAAACATCGAAGGCGTAAAGACCGCTCAGTACAACACAATCAACACCTACGACATCGTTAATGCAGATTCTCTTGTAATCGTAAAGAATGCCGTAGCAAAAATTGAGGAGGTATACGCATAATGTTAGCACATGATATTATCATCGCTCCGGTTATCACCGAAAAGAGCATGGCAGGTATTGCTGATAAGAAGTACACCTTCAAGGTTGCAAAGAATGCCGGTAAGGTTGAAATTGCAAACGCTATCGAAGAAGTTTTCAGCGGCGTAAAGGTTGCTAAGGTTAACACCATTAACGTTCGCGGACAGGAAAGACGTCGTGGCCGTTTCAGCGGTTACACTGCTTCCTGGAAAAAGGCTATCGTAACCTTAAAGGCCGATTCCAAGCCTATCGAGTTCTTTGACGGATTAATCTAAGTCAAAGCTAAAGCCTAATATTTGGAAAACAAAGTTTTTCCGGTGATGTATGAAGTCGCAAGACGGCTTCGCTAAGCCTAATAAAAGGAGAGTAAATTAAAATGGCAATTAAACATTATAAGCCGACTACTCCGGGCCGCCGCAATATGACAACTATGGATTATTCCGAGTTATCAAAGGTAGCACCCGAGAGAAGCCTGCTCGAGCCTTTAAAGAAAAATGCCGGTAGAAATAGCTACGGCAGAATCACCGTTCGCCATCGTGGCGGCGGAAACCGCAGAAAGTACAGAGTAATCGACTTCAAGAGAAACAAGTTCGGCGTTCCCGCTACTGTTCTTACCCTTGAATACGATCCTAACCGTTCTGCTTTCATCGCTCTTATCCAGTATGAAGACGGTGTTAAGAGCTACATTATCGCACCTGTTGGCCTTAAGGTAGGCGACGTGGTTATCAGCGGTCCTGATGCAGACATCAAGCCCGGTAACGCACTTCCCCTCGTTAATATGCCCGTAGGTACTGTTGTTCACAACGTAGAGCTTTACCCCGGCAAGGGCGCACAGCTCGCACGTTCTGCAGGTAACATGGCTCAGCTCATGGCAAGAGAAAACGGAATGGCACTTCTTCGCCTTCCCTCCGGCGAGCTTCGCAATGTTCCCGAAAAGTGCATGGCTACCGTTGGTCAGGTTTCCAATCCTGAACATGCAAATGTTAACTACGGTAAAGCCGGCCGCAAGCGCCACATGGGTTGGCGTCCCACAGTTCGCGGTTCTGTAATGAACCCCTGCGACCACCCCCACGGTGGTGGTGAAGGTAAATCACCCATCGGTCGTCCCGGTCCTGTTACTCCTTGGGGTAAACCTGCACTCGGATACAAGACCAGAGATAAGCATAAGCGCTCCGATAAATATATCGTAAAGCGCCGCGATAAATAAGTCAGGCGAAAGGAGATAAATTCTAATGGGAAGAAGCATTAAAAAGGGACCTTACGTGTTACCCTCCCTTCTTAAGAAGGTAAAAGAAATGAATGCTGCCGGCGAGAAGAGAGTTCTTCAGACCTGGAGCCGTTCCTCAACTATATTCCCCGATTTCGTCGGACACACCTTTGCGGTACATGACGGCCGCAAGCATGTTCCGGTATATGTTACCGAGGATATGGTAGGACACAAACTCGGCGAGTTCGCCCCCACACGTACATTCAAGGGCCACGCCGGTTCCAAAACCACTAAGAAATAAGCAGCGAAAGGAGTTTGAACAATGGAAGCAAGAGCTACATTAAAGTTTCTTCGCATCTCTCCCCGTAAGG
>JAZLEK010000019.1:0-28784 GCA_045615225.1 Acutalibacteraceae bacterium
CTAATACATCTACAAGTGTTTCGGGGGCAAACTGAGGCCACATAGGAAAGCCTATTTCCTCTATTCCTGCTCCGTTCATTACAACTTCTTTTTTGTTGTCCATTATACAACGCCTCCATTTAATTTTTACGATTAGTCTAATGATTGGACTAATTGCATTATACTACATAAATATGTAATTGTAAAGATTTTTTTCCATTCAC
Organism: Acutalibacteraceae bacterium; assembly: GCA_045615225.1. Classification (GTDB taxonomy): domain Bacteria; phylum Bacillota; class Clostridia; order Oscillospirales; family Acutalibacteraceae; genus SFWF01. Next base: position 204 of record JAZLEK010000019.1, read on the forward strand.
CCAACAAAATCGCGTTATTGCCGAATTATTTAACAAATATTTGTGCATAAGCACAACCAAAAAGCCTATCGTGGCTTTGTGACTGCGTCGCCGAACTGTTTTGCCCTTAGACAAAACAAGTTCTTATCTTATACTCCTTCTCCGACCAAAACAAAAAAGCACCCGTTTGGGTGCTTTTTTGCTCACTTTAAAGTTTGTTCTTGTCTTAGTTTTACGGGGTACTCTCCGTCGGCATTTTTTCGAACACTGCGAGTGTTGCCGAAAAAATTCGCCTTACTCGAGACTTTGGCAGACCACAAAGCCTGACGCGGCTTTGCGACTGCGTCGCCGAACTGTTTTGCCCTTAGGCAAAACAAGTTCTTATCTTATACTCCTTCTCCGACCAAAACAAAAAAGCACCCGTTTGGGTGCTTTCTGTTTTGGCGGAGAAGGAGGGATTCGAACCCTCGAACCACTTTTAATGGTTACACGATTTCCAATCGTGCGCGCTCGACCAACTACGCGACTTCTCCATATTGGCTGAAGATTATTATACATACTCTTCGGCAAAAAATCAAGAGTTTTTTAAGCTTTTGAATATATTTTTTCTAAAAGGCTTATTTTTTCACCTATCATATCGCGAAGACTTTGAGGTGAGATGACCTCAATATCTCCGCCGAATTCCATAATCCACCCAACAAGTCCTTCACTTATAAGGCCTTTTATTCTGAAACTGAAGCGTCCGTCGCCCGCGCCGATGATATGAATTTTATCTCCGAAACGGTCAATTACCTGTTCGAGAATTTTAGAACTGCACGATAGTTCAATCTCGCAAAGCTCTCCGCCGAACATATTAAAGGTTTTAAGAGCGTAATCCGCTGTATCAAATCTATCTTTATAATCACAAACCTCGCTGAAATGACGGAAGTTTTCACTAAGGCAGCTAACCGATTTCATTCTGTCAAGTCTTAGATGCATAAGGTTATCGTACTTTTCGTTATTGCAAACGAGATAATAATGGTCTTCCATCCAGATAAGCGCGTAGGGGCTGAGCTTGAATTCTCTTTCATTAATAGTTATTTTGCGGCTGTCATCTATTTGACGGGTACGGTATTTAAGGGTTACCTTTTTACCCGCTTCTATTGCCTGACGCAAGGTATCGATGCTGAAATAGATTTCTTCGTTATCGCACTTGTTTTTATATTCAATATAAATACTGTTTTCCCTTGCCCTTGCCTGTTCCTTGGACATCATAGCTTCAAGCTTTGAAACGAGTTCTCGTGTCTTTTTAGGGGTTATAAAATCTGCCGACTGAACCGCATCGGTAAGCAGATATATTTCGGGAAGCTCGAATTCGCGCGAAGCCAAAAAATAACCCGCCCTTGGAGTGCGCGTTTTTATAATATCATAGCCATAAAGCATCAGATTTTCTATGTCGTCATATATTGCTTTACGCTCGGCTTTTATGCCGAAATCATTAAGCTTTTCACAAATCTCACTTGCATTTATTGGATTTTCTTCGTCGGAAAATTTGCGCAAAATATCCACAATATACAGAATTTTAAGCTTTGAACCTATTCTTGCTTCCATTTTTCCACCTCAGTGATAAAATCTTCATAGCCGTAAAGAGAGTTTATTACATCTATTAGAGAGTTTGCGGGAAGAGGAGGCAGCCCAAGATATAAGCAAAGCTTTTCTCTTTTTTCTTTCGAACCGTCTGTTCCCGAAATGCCGATATTAAAAAGGTCGGTTTTTGTAGTTTTTCTACCTGATTTTTCACGCTTTTCGCCCGTTACACCGACCCTAGCTATAGCCTCTAAAATAATGGCGTCATCTGTCCCCTCAACGCCGAGCAGCCCCTGTGCGGAAGGGGCTGTTTTTCGTTTTTCTTTACCGAGAATGGTAGGTAAATAAACGCTTGTGAACTGCTCCTTAGGAACAATTTTTTCAATATGCTTTCTTATCATCTGACCCGCGTGGTCGGAATCGGTCAAAATTATAATTCCGCATTTTTCTGCCAGAATTTTTATAAGATTCTTTTTTTCATTATCTTTAAAAATCCCAAAGCCGTCGGTTGTGATTATGGTTGCATCAAGAATATTTTCAAGGCGAATTTTGTCGTATTTTCCCTCTACTATTACTGCCTGTTTAAGCTTAATCAAGCGCTTCACCCGTTTTCATAATATAAATTAAGCGGACAACCAGCTTTTCTACCGCATTTCTTTCCTTGCCCGAATAACTTTTAAGTTCTTTTTCGGTCTTAATTATTGCATCAAAAGAAAGCTCAAGCTTTTTCGCATCGAATTTTCTGAGATTTTCTGCGGCGCGTTTAAGCAAAAACGCCCTTTTGCCCATTCCGAACTCTTCGGCAAGGGCTTCTAAATTTTTGTTTTCTTTTTTGCCCTGTAGTGTGCGGTACATATCGACAAAAGCCGAAGAAATATTATGGAAAATTATTGTAGTATCAAGATTCATATAATAAAGCTCATCAAGAAGCTTCATAGCGCCTGCGGTGTCACCCGAAATGACCTTTCCGGAAAGGTCATAAACCGATGCCTCAACAGATTTAACACAGACCTTGTCTATTATTTCCTTTGTGATTTCGCCCTCTTTAGTATAAGTGCAAAGCTTTATAAGCTCATTTGTTAAAAAGTTTATATCGGTAGAGCAAATTTCGGTTATATATCTTGCGTTTTGGGGGTTAAGGCTAAGCCCTTGTTTTTTTGCCGAAGCGCAAAGCCACCTAACAAGCTCGTCCTGTGTTTTATGGTCGAGGCAGACAACCTCTCCGCCCGCCTTGGCGACGGCTGAAACAAGACTTTTTACCCTGCCCGACTTTTTAAGGTCGATATCAGTATTGCCGAAATAGAGCACAAAAACGCTTGTTTCACAGGGGTCGCTTACCATTTCAAGTAAATTTTCAAACTCACCTTTAGGCGCTTTTTCAACATCGAACTCGCTGAGGACAATACATTTTTTATCGCTCATTACGGGGAAACCGTAAAGTTCATCGTAAACTTCCTGAAGAGAAACACCATAAACGAACTTGATTAAATTCATATCGTCATCATCAGAAACAGTAGCCTTTATTATTCTGTCAAGCGCCTGCTTTTTAAGGTATATATCATCTCCACACACGAGGTATACAGGCAAAAGTGCGCCGCTTGATAAAGCGTCTTTAAGTGTTTTGTCGCTGAGCACGAAGTTTCTCCTCTCTTTTAAGAATTAATGGTTTTGTAAATATCTTTACTAATAATATAAACGCTATGGTTATTAAAAAGCAATATATATTTTCGTCCCCGTTTATTAAAACTACACCAAAATCGTTTTTACCTATTTGTTCTACTGCGAAAATAAAATATTTTACGCATAATCTGCTTATAAGATAAAAGGGTATTGATAAGAAGCTTCCTAAGGGCAAAAATGATACCATTACCGCCAACACTCCCACTATAAGCGCGGTATTCATAGCAAGTGTTACGGCAAGATTTGTAATGGGCGCGGCAAGGGCAACATAGCCAAAATAGTAAGCAACTATCGGCAAGGTGCAAAACAGGGTTGCAACTGTAATTATAAGAATATCGTAAGCATATCTGAAAACCTTGCCGAGATATCCAAACCTTTCAAAGCCTACCGCCTTTATCAGCAGTCTTGCGGGATAAAGTACCGCATAGGTTGCCGCTATAGACAGCAAAAAGGCAACATTATAAAAAATATAGGGCATAAAAAATACCGCTACCGCTGCACCGAAGCCGAGAGCATTTAAAGGGTCGAAATTTCTTTTAAAGAGTTTTGCCAAAAGCATTATGATATAGGCAATACTTGCCCTTAGAATTGAAACGTGGAAAAGGCAAACCGCGAGTATAAATAAGGACATAACAATTCCAAAGGTGACAGCAACCCACCGTTTTGTTTTGCCGTTTATAATATTCATTAAAACCGTGCACAAAATACCGAGATGCATTCCCGATACAACAAGCATATGGCTGACTCCGGCAGAACGTACCTCCCGATTAAATTCGGTTGATATTTGACTGTCGTCCCCAATTATAAGCGCCTTTAAAACGGCGCCGCATTCATCTGCGCCCGCGTTGTCGATAGATTTTAAAATTGCACTTCTGACATTATAGATAATTCTGTAAAAAGAAAATCCGTCTCTCTGATAAGAATAAATCTTTTTTATTTCGCCCGAAAAATATATGCCTTTACCAAAGTTATATACTTTATAGTTATCCTTTAAAGCGTTAAATGTTACGGTTGCTTTTATTGTATCACCGGGTAAGGCTTCGGTTGTATGCTTTAAGGTTACGCTAAGTTTTAAGCCTTCGGCCGCTTTTTGACTGCTATTCCTTACTTTAAGGGTAAGTCTGGAAAAGTTATCATAAGTAAAAATTTCGGTAATCTCACCCGTTATTTCTGCGCTTGTTCCGACAAGCTTTTCATTTTTAGCGTCAATAAAACAGGAAAGCGACACAAATCTTAAGGTCAGCATAATGAAAATAAGGGCGATAATCACGCCCTTACCTATATAATTTTGTTTGGTTTTTGTAAATATAACCGCAAGACCCGACATAAGACACAAGACAAGTACGGCGAGCCAAATGCTTTTTAAAACGGCAAAAGAGGCTACGAAAGCCCCTATGCCGATAAACGTAAACGGTCTGTACATTTGTGAGTCTTATTTAAAGAAAAGCGGTAATTTTTCAAGAAAGATAATATCCTTGCGGTCGGCCGCATCGCCTTCGGCAAGAACAGCGCAGGAAGCTGCTTCAATACCGCCCGCTTTGTTGAGCAAATCACGAATAGAGGCAAGAGATTCTCCGGTAGAAATTACGTCGTCTACAATTAAAACCTTTTTACCGTTTATTAAATTTGCTTCATCTTCACCAAGATAGAGGTGTTGTTCTCTTTGAGTTGTAATGGAATGAACGGTAACCTCGATAGGTCTGCCCATATAAACCTTAGTGCCCTTTCTTGCCACAACATAGGGTTTGCCCGACTGACGTGACATTTCGTAAGCTAAGGGTATGCTTTTTGCTTCGGGGGTTAATATGTAATCGAATTCGGGAACCTTTTTAAGAAGCTCGGCAGCCGAAGCAACGGTAATCTCGGTATCTCCGAAAAGAATAAATGCAGCAATATCAAGACTATCTGACACGGGGAATAGTTTTAAATTTCTTTCAAGACCCGCTATTTTCATAGTATAAAATTCAGACATAATTTTCGTCCTTTCTTAGCCCGGAGGCCACTGAAGATTTCTGCGCGCAAGAAGATGGAAATGGATATGACCTACCGTCTGTCCGCCATCTTCTCCGCAGTTGTTTACAATTCTATAACCATTATCGAGCTTTTCAGCCTTTGCAATTTTAGCCGCAGCCTCGAAAACCTTGGCTATAAGGTGGCTGTTAGATTCATTTATTTCATCTGCAGATTTAATATGCTCTCTTGGAATAATTATTGCGTGAAAGGGTGCCGCAGGAGCTATATCTGCAAAAGCGTAAACAAACTCATCTTCATAAATTTTTGTGCTGGGAATTTCTCCCTGCGCTATTTTACAAAACAAGCAATCCATTTTTTACACCTACTTTATCATACCTGCGATAATATCTCTTGCAGCAGCTATTGCTTCATCTGCCTTAGAAATATCTTTACCGCCTGCCATTGCGCTGTCGGGTTTTCCGCCGCCGTTACCGCCCGCAAGCTTTGCAACTTCGCGAACAATGTTTCCTGCGTTTGCACCCTTGGCAATAGCCGTTTTGCCTGCTGCAGAACAGAAGGTTAATTTATCTCCGTTAACCGAAGCAAAAAGACAAACTGCGTTTTCATTATCGCCCTTAACCTTGTCGCACATTGTACGAAGGTCACCCGGCTGGGTACCGTCAAGACGCGCAGTGATGATTTTAACACCGTTGACCTCAAGCGCACCCGACATTAAATCGGAAATTTTAGAACCTGCAAGCTTTGCATTAAGTTCTTCAATCTTCTTGTCTTTTTCTTTAAGTTCTGCCGATACGGCACGAGCCTTGTTTGCCACTTCCATCGGGTTGGCGCTCTTAACGGCTTCGGCAGTATCTTCGATAATGCCCTTATATTTATTAAGAAGGTCTAAAACATTTGCGCCGGTAACTGCTTCTATACGGCGTACGCCTGCAGCAACAGAAGATTCCGAAACAATTTTGATAAGACCGATTTTTGCGGTGTTATCGACATGGGTACCGCCGCAAAGCTCAAGCGAAAAGCCTTTCGCATTTACAACACGGACAACGTCGCCGTATTTTTCTCCGAAAAGCGCCATTGCGCCGAGTTTTTTAGCTTCGTCAATCGGCATTTCGGTATTTTCAACCACAATACCCTCTAAAATTTTGGTGTTAATAAGAGTTTCAACCGCAGTAATTTCTTCGGTAGTTAAGGCTGAAAAATGAGTAAAGTCAAAACGAAGAACCGTATCATTTACAAGCTGACCCGCCTGTTCAACGTGGTTTCCAAGCACCTGACGAAGGGCTGCCTGAAGAAGATGGGCTGCAGTATGGTTTCTGCGGATTGCGGCTCTTCTGTCGTTATCGATTACGGCCGTAACCGTGTCGCCTACCGAAACAGAACCTGCTTCAACCTCTACCATATGAGTGAAAATTCCGCCTGCTTTTGTGGTGTTTCCAACAGTCATATTGCAGTTTGAATTTGAAATTACACCTGTGTCGCCTACCTGACCGCCGCCTTCACCATAGAAAACGGTTTTATCGAGAACGATGATAGCCTTTGCGCCTTCACCTACTGTGTCGGTAAGTTCACCGCCGACAACAATAGCCTTAACGGTTGCCTCTGTCTTTGTTTCGGTATAGCCGAGGAATTCGGTTTCGGCAACCCCTTCAAAGGAAATTCCGTCGCTCTTCCAGGACTCAGAATCGGATGCTTTTCTTCCCTCTCTGGCTCTTTTTCTCTGTTCTTCCATAAGGGCTTTGAAGCCGTCTTCATCTACACTCATATTCTTTTCGGCAAGAATATCTTTGGTGAGGTCGAAGGGGAAACCATAGGTATCGTAAAGCTTGAAGGCGTCTTCTGCAGAAAGGGTGCCGCCTTTTGCGGTTAAATCTTCAAGCATTGAAAGACCAAGGTCTATCGTTTTTGCAAACGCCTTTTCTTCGTTAGCAATAACCTTTAAGATAAATTCTTTACGCGCTTCAAGTTCGGGGTAAGCCGATTTGCTTTCTTCAATGGCAACTGTTGCGGTTTCGGTTAAGAAGGCGCGAGTAATGCCAAGAAGTCTACCGTGACGCGCGGCTCTTCTGATAAGGCGGCGAAGCACATAGCCTCTGCCCTCATTTGAAGGTACAACGCCGTCACAAATCATAAATGTTGCGCTTCTGGAATGGTCGGTTATTGCGCGAATTGAAATATCGTTATTCTTATCTTTACCGTACTCTTTTTCCGCAATAGCGCAGACTGTATCGAGAACTCTGCGTACAGAGTCTACCTCGAACATATTGTCTACACCCTGCATTACGCAAGCAAGACGTTCAAGACCCATACCTGTATCAATATTTTTATGTTCAAGTTCGGTATAGGTGCCGTCACCCATATTGTTGAACTGGGTGAAAACGTTGTTCCAGATTTCCATATATCTGTCACATTCGCAGCCGGGCTTACAATCCTTTGAACCGCAACCGTATTTTTCACCACGGTCGAAATATATTTCACTGCAAGGACCGCAAGGACCTGTGCCGTGCTCCCAGAAGTTATCTGCCTTGCCGAGCTTGACAATTCTGCTTTCGGGAACACCGATGACATCTTTCCAAAGAGCGTAAGCCTCATCATCCTGTTCATAAACAGAGGGCCAAAGAAGTTCTTCGGGGATTTCTAAGGTTTTGGTTAAAAATTCCCAAGCCCACGGAATAGCTTCGCTTTTGAAGTAATCACCAAAAGAGAAGTTGCCGAGCATTTCAAAAAACGTACCGTGACGCGCGGTATGACCCACACGTTCAAGGTCGGGTGTTCTTATACATTTCTGACAGGTTGTAACCCTGTTTCTTGGCGGAGTAACCTCACCTGTGAAAAACTTTTTCATTGGAGCCATTCCTGAATTTATAAGCAAAAGCGATTTATCACCCTGAGGTACCAAGGGGTAACTTGGCAGGCGAAGATGACCCTTGCTTTCAAAAAAAGAAAGATATTTTTCTCTTAAATCATTAAGTGATGTCCACTGCATAATTTATTTCATCCTTTTACGCATTTTAATACAGTTTAATTATATATATAGGTATATTCTTTGTCAACTTAAATATAAAAGCGGAAATAACTAATTTTATTTGTTTTTTATGTCAGTTTACCGATTATTTTGCGCGCTTTTCCTGCTTCTTTTTTTAAAACTCGACAAAAATACAAAATTTTTCAAAATTTTTGAAGCTTTTTCTTGTAAAGACAGAAATTTATGTTATTATATATATAGAAAATTTTTTCGGAGGTTTTGAACGTGGCATCTATTGACTTTACTCATGCACCCTATGGCGACCTTGCAATTGTAGCTATGAAGGGTTGCGAAGACATCGCAAAACAGGTTGACTATTATCTTATGCAGTGGAGAGGTACTCCAGAAGAAAAATCTTTTGTAATCAGTGCTAACTGTCCCCGCTTCGGCACAGGTGAAGCAAAGGGCGTTTTCAAGCACTCAGCCCGTGGACTTGACGCTTATATTATTTGCGACTGTTTCAACTACAACGTTACTTACAACATGTATGGCAAAGAGGTTCCAATGAGCCCCGATGACCACTACCAAGACCTTAAGCGTATTATTGCCGCTATGGGCGGTAAGGCAAGACGTGTTAACGTAATTATGCCTATGCTTTACGAAGGCAGACAGCACAGACGTACAACCCGCGAGTCTATGGACTGCGCTATGATGCTTCAGGAACTGATGGCAATGGGTGTTACCAACTTCATCACCTTTGATGCTCACGACCCCCGTGTAAATAACGCAATTCCTCTTGGTGGCTTCGATAACGTACAAGCCACCTATCAGATGATTAAGGCTCTGCTTCGCAGTGTTCCCGACATTAAACTCGACCCCGACCACACAATGATAGTTTCTCCTGATGAGGGTGGTATGGGCAGATGTATCTACTATTCCTCTGTTTTAGGGCTTGACCTCGGTATGTTCTACAAGAGAAGAGATTACTCTACAATCGTAGACGGACGTAATCCTATTGTTGCTCATGAATTCCTTGGTAAAGATGTTACAGGTATGGATTTAATCCTTGTTGACGATATGATTTCTTCGGGCGAATCCATGCTTGATATTGCCGCTAAACTTAAAGAAAAGGGCGCAAACCGTATCTTTATCTTCTCGACCTTCGGTCTTTTCGTAAACGGACTTGAAAAGTTCGACGAATATTATGAAAACGGACTTATTGATAAAATATTTACCACAAACCTCATTTATAATTCACCCGAGCTTTTAAGCAGAGAGTGGTATTGCAACGTTAATATGTCAAAATATATTGCTCTTCTTGTTGATACCATCAACTGCGACAACTCTATCAGCAATCTTTTAGACCCTGCAGATAAGATTCACGCTGTTGTTGCAAAACACGAAGGAAAAACCGAATAATAAAAAAACGCCGTGCACAGCACGGCTTTTTTTATTTGTATGGCGATGCATCACAGACTATATAAAAAAATTAAACCCTCGGAATGAAAGTTCCGAGGGTTTGTTTTTAAATTGAAATAGCGGTTGCCATATTGTATTCATCAATGCTGAACTGTTTTTTCATAGCAAGAGCTTCGTAAATATCCTTATCTCCAAGCTTATTATCAACAAAGGTGATAACACGGTTACCTATTCCCTTGTTTAAGAGTTCAACTGCTCGGTAACCCATCTGACTTGCCATAACTCTGTCGCGCGCTGTCGGAATGCCTCCGCGCTGAACGTGACCGAGGATTGTTGCACGGGATTCAATTCCTGTTTCTTCCTCTATTTGTGCGGCAATATCTACTACTCCGCCAACGCCTTCGGCAACAACCACAACAAAGTGCTTTTTGCCGGTTTTGTGAACAGCCTTTATCTTTTCGATTACGTCCTTCTTCAGGTCAAACTCAACTTCGGGTACAAGAACGGCAATAGCACCGCAGGCAACACCTGTCTGGAGGGCCAAATATCCTGCCCTTCTTCCCATAACCTCAACAACAGAGCAACGGTCGTGTGACTGCGCAGTATCGCGAAGCTTATCTGCCATTTCAACAGCGGTATTTATAGCGGTATCGTAACCGATTGTATATTCAGTAGAAGAAATATCGTTATCGATTGTACCGGGAACGCCAATACAGGGAATTCCGCCAAGAGACAAATCACGGGCTCCTCTGAAAGAGCCGTCGCCACCTATAACAACGATTCCGTCAATTCCGTGTTCCTTACAGGAAGCAATAGCTTTATCTACACCCTCCTGAGTTTTAAATTCGGGGCAACGGGCTGTATAAAGCATTGTGCCTCCGCGATGAATTATATCGGATACTGAACGGGCGTCCATATCTATTATATCGCCTTCGATAAGTCCTGCATAACCGCGGCGAATACCCTTAACATTAAGACCCATGGATATACCTGCACGAACAACCGCACGAATTGCGGCATTCATGCCCGGTGCGTCGCCGCCGCTTGTTAGTACTGCAATAGTTTTCATTTTTAAATCTCTCCAGTAGAAAAATTTTCGTTGCAAAACATTATACAACAAAACTTTTAATTATTCAACTAATTTTACATTTTCTTTGCCTAAAATTTCACAAAGGCGCAAAATCAGGGAATTATCAGACCTTATCCATAGACTTTCAGGCGACGCGAAGCGCTGTCCTGATTCTTCAACCACATATACGGGAATGTTTCCTTTGTAGTCTTTAAGTATGTCCTTAATGGTATCCATCTGGTCGCCCTGAGCCGACACAACTCTAAGATAAAGCCCTTTTTTAACCATTTTTTTAGGCGGATTTTTAAGCAGATGCTTGGGAACTAATTCAAAACGGTCTGCCATAATTTCAAAGGGACGGTCTTCCCTTTCCTGCACTCTTCCCGTAATTTCCAAAACGGTACCCTCATTTAGCAGATGCTTTGCTTCAAGCACCGTCTTATTAAATGCGGTAATTCCAATGCTTCCCGCTGTATCCTCGGCAACAATGTTTGCCATTATTCCATCATTTCTGATAGAGCGCGTTCTCACAGAAGATATCATAGCGACAAGCTTTATCTTTTTGCCATCTTCTATACTTCCGCTAAGAATACTTCGGGTATTTGGCGAGCCAATTGCTTTAATATAAGCGGCATATTCCTCTAAGGGATGACCGCTGAGATAAAGGCCCGTAGCCTCTTTTTCGAGGGAAAGAAGCATATCTGTCGGCATTTCTTCAACCGTATCTAAGGTATAACCGTTTATATCATTGTCATCGCCGAAAAGGTCCATTTGACCGCCGCTGTAATATTTCTCGTTATCACTTACGGCATTAAGCACACCGTCGGCGCCCCTCAGCATTGTTTTGCGGTTGAGCTCAAGTCCGTCAAGCGCACCGCTTTTAATCAGACCTTCAAGCGCGCGACGGTTGAAATCTCTGCCTGAAACTCTTGTGCAAAAATCGAAAAGAGAGATGAATTTTCCGTTTTCGCGTTCTTTAATAAGATTTAGAACAAAGCCTTCGCCGATATTCTTTATTGCCGAAAGGCCGAAACGAATACCCTCGTCGGTTGGGGTAAAGTTCTCACGGCTTTCGTTGACGTGAGGTGGTAAAACCTTTATACCCATACGCTTACATTCGCTTGTATAAAAGGCAATTTTATCGGTATCATCCTGCATGCTTGTCATAAGCGCCGACATATATTCTTTTGGATAATGGCACTTAAGATACGCCGTTTGATAAGAAACAAAGGAATAGGCGGCGGCGTGGGATTTATTAAAAGCATAGGAACTGAATGCCGACATTTCGTCAAATATTTTTTGGGCAGTTTTTTCATCTATTCCGTTATTAATACAACCCTTTATTATAGTATTACCCGTTTCATCCTTTTGACCATATACAAATGCTTCGCGCTCTTTTGCCATAACGTCGTGCTTTTTCTTTGACATTGCGCGGCGCACGATATCTGCTCGGCCGAGCGAATATCCCGCAAGGGTGCGGAAGATTTGCATTACCTGTTCCTGATAAACTATACAGCCGTAGGTAACATCAAGAATATCTTTTAAGAGCGGCGTATCGTAGGATATATCCTGTGGGTTGTGACGGTTGTGAATATATTTGGGAATTGAATCCATTGGCCCCGGTCGGTAAAGAGATAAAATAGCCGTCAGGTCTTCAATTTTTTCGGGACAGAATTGACGGAGAACATTTTTCATTCCGTCTGATTCAAACTGGAATACGCCGTCGGTATAACCCTCTGACATCATTTTATAGGTGTCGACATCGTCGAGAGAAATATTTTCTATTTTAAAGGACGGATTTTTACGTCTTATATAATTTTCGGTATCTCTTATGATTGTTAAGTTTCGAAGTCCCAGAAAATCCATCTTCAAAAGACCGAGTTCATCGAGAGCCGTCATTGTGTACTGGGTAACCGTTGTGCCGTCATTTAAGGCAAGGGGCACATATTCGGCTACCGCACGGTCGGATATAACAACGCCGGCGGCATGGGTTGAGGCGTTTCTGGGCATACCCTCTACCTTCTCTGCCATATCGAGAAGCTCTTTTATTTCGTTTTCGGTATCATAGAGAAGCTTTAATTCAGGGGATTCGGCAAGCGCCTGTTTTATTGTAACGCCGAGCGTTCTTGGAATAAGCTTTGCAACCTTATCACAAAGGGCATAAGGCAGGTCCATTACCCTGCCTACGTCTCGCACCGCCGCGCGAGCCTTCATTGTACCGAAGGTGACAATCTGGCTTACCCTGTCGGCGCCGTATTTTGAAATAACATAATCAATAACCTTTTGACGATTGACATAACAAAAATCAATATCAAAGTCGGGCATCGAAACGCGTTCGGGGTTTAAAAAGCGTTCGAAGAACAGACTGTATTTAATTGAATCAATTCCCGTAATCCCAATGCAGTACGCGGCAAGACTTCCCGCGCCCGAGCCTCTTCCGGGGCCGACGGGAATGTCGTGGTCCTTGGCGTAGTTTACAAAATCCTGAACAATAAGGAAGTAATCTACATAACCCATTCGTTTTATTGTTTCAAGCTCGAAATTCAGTCGGTCAACATATTCTTTGGGCGGATTTTCGCCAAAATGCTTTTTAAGACCCTTAAAGCATTTTTCGCTAAAAAATTCAAAATGGTCGCGGTCACCTATATCGAAAACAGGGAGTTTTATTTTGCCGAATTCAAAATCAAAATTACATCTTTCGGCAATTTTAGCCGTGTTATCAATAGCTTCGGGAACATCGGCAAAAAGGGCGCGCATTTCTTCTTCACTTTTAAGGTAGAATTCGTCACTTGGAAAGATAAGCGGATTTTCTTCGTTTAGTTTTTTTGCCGTTTGAACGCAAATTAAGACCTTTTGCATTTTTGCATCTTCTTTGGCAACATAATGCACGTCATTTGTTGCAACAAGGCCTATGCCCGTTTCCTTAGCTATTTGCTTTATAAAGGGATTTATCTGCTTTTGTTCGGTCATACCGTGGTCTTGAAGTTCTAAAAAGAAGTTGTTTTCACCAAAAACATTTTTAAACCAGATAGCCGCGTTCTTGGCTTCGTCGTAATTATTTTGAAGAAGCGCCGACGGAATTTCACCCGCAAGACATGCAGATGTTGCAATAAGACCTTCGTGATACTGTTTTAACAGCTGCTTGTCCACACGGGGTTTGGAATAGAAGCCCTCTGTAAAAGAGAGCGACACCATTTTTATTAAATTTTTATAGCCCGTTTCGTTTTCACAAAGAAGCACCAAATGATTATATTTTCCGTTTTTTTCTCGGTCAAAACGACTGTTTGGCGCAACATAAACCTCGCAACCGATTATTGGCTTTATTCCCTCTTTTTTTGCAGCCTTATAAAAATCTACAGCGCCGTACATAACACCGTGGTCGGTTATGGCAACAGAATTTTGTCCTCTCATCTTTACGGCACGGCAAAGCTCTCCTATACGGCATGCGCCGTCTAAGAGGCTGTACTCTGTATGAAGATGGAGATGGGCAAAGCTCATAAATCTTCCGCCATTTCTATAAGTTTTTGAAGCCTGTGATTGAGTCCCGAACGGGTGAGTCGGGCTTTTGAAAGCTTGCAAAGATTTGCAAGTGACATATCGGGGTTATTAAGTCTTAAATTTGCCGCTTCGAGCAGCTCTTCGGGCAGGTTTTCAAGCTTTCCTGCCGTTTTAAGCTTATTTATTGCCTCGTTTTGTAAAAAAGCCGCGTTTGCGGTTTTAAGAATGTTTGCGGTTTCAAAGTTGTTTTGTCTGTTTGTGCGATTTCTTATGCTTTTATACACCTTTACACCAATAAGGTTAAGGGTTTCTGCCCCTGCACCGAGATAGGTTAAAAGCTCTTCGATAGTGGTGCTGTTTTTGGTATATACAAGAAATTTGTTTGCACGGTAGGTCATTGTAAAATCGAAGCCCTTAGAATCGAGAATGCCGATAAAATCTGCCGCTACCTCGTTTGATTTAAAAGAAAATTCGGCGCGGTATTCTTTTTCAGGGTCGGAAACACTTCCCCCGGCTAAAAAGGCGCCTTTTATGAATTCTTTAATATGTCCCGCCCCTCTGATTTTATCGAAATCAACAGTTAAGGGGTTTGTATGCTTGTAAGAAAGCTTGTTTAAAATTCTTGCTCTGTCGGGCGGAGAGGTGATTTCTACCGTATACATAGGTTTTTTTGTTCCGCCGATTTTCACAAATGCGATTATGTCAAAACTTTGGCGAAGCAAGGTGCAAAAACGATCGGCAACCTCTTTTACCCCTGTTTGAAAAACAATCTTGTCAAAAGAAAAACTGCGGCTGAGCAAAAGCATACCGTGACATTCGGCAAGGGATGTTTCGTTTTGCGGTCTTGTGAGGCAAAGCTCTTTTTTTACATCTGATGAAAAAGACATAATTTATCTTCCTATATGGATTACCTCGGTATTAAGCTCAACACCGCGTTTATCCATTACCGTTTTCTTTATTTTCGCTATAAGGGTAATCACATCTGCACAGGTGGCTTTGCCTTTATTTATAACAAAGCCCGCGTGTTTTACGCTTACCTCGGCATCGCCGACATTTACCCCTTTAAGACCACATTCGTCAATAAGAGCGGCGGCATAGTAGCCTTCGGGACGTTTAAAGGTGCTTCCTGCCGAGCCGTATTCAAGGGGTTGGGAATTTTTGCGCTTTTGCATAAAGGTATCCATCGCTGAGGTTATTTCCTCTTTATTTCCCTTTTTAAGAGAAAAAGTAACCGAGGTTATAATTTCACCGTTTTCATCATAAACGCTTTTTCTGTAACCAAGCGCCATTTGGTCTGCCCGGCGATTTATTATTTCAAAATCACTCTTAATGCTTTGGGCGGACTCTACCACCATACTCATATCTCCGCCGTAGGCGCCCGCGTTCATATAAAGTGCTCCGCCGACAGTCCCGGGTATGCCATAGGCAAACTCAAGACCCGTTAGGGAATTATCTCTTGCCGCTTTGCAAAGGGCGGCCATTGTTGCGCCCGCTTCGGCTTTTATGGTGGTTTCGTCTAAAAGGGTAATTTTGCTAAGTGAAAGGGTGGAGATTACCGCTCCCTCAATTCCCTCGTCCGACACGAGCAGGTTCGAGCCCTTGCCGAGAATAAAGGTTGGGATATTTTTTTCTTTTGCGGTTGTTAAAATTTTGGTTAAATGCCCCTCGTTTTCGGGGAAAAGCATAATATCGGCGGCTCCGCCTATTTTAAACGAGGTATGAAGTGACATAGCCTCGTTTAGTAAGTATTTAATTTTTAGTTTCTCAGCGAGAGCTATAAGTGAGTCAAACTTCATAAATGCTCCTTATTTGTAAAGTTTATCAAGGAATGCAGCGCCGATTATACCCGCATCATTGCCAAGCTTTGCTACACAGACACGGTCGGTGGTTTCGGTATGCTTTGTATAGATATTTTCTCTGACAATTTTATTTAACGGACCTATAAGATTTTCTTTTTCGTTTGAAACACCGCCGCCAATACAAAGCAGGTCGGGCTGGAAGATATTCATAATATTACAAACACCTTCGGCGACATAACGAATATAGGTGTTTACAACTTCACTTGCGGCTTTATCACCGCAGCGCATAGCATCCCACGCGGTTCTGCCGTTTGCCTTGCCGCCCGTTTCTTTAACAAGCTCCCACATAATGCTGTCTTTATTTTCTTCCATTGCGCGTTTGGTCTGATTAATGAGTGCCGTTGCCGAAGCGTAGGCTTCAAAGCAACCGCGTCTTCCGCAGGTACAGGGTTCTCCGTCCATATGAAGAACGGTGTGTCCAAGTTCACCGCCCGCAAAATTACTGCCAAGCAACATTTTGCCATCAACAATAACTCCTCCGCCTACACCTGTGCCGAGTGTTACTGCTATAAAATCCTTTGTGCCGACGCCTGCGCCCGCGAGATATTCGCCGTATGCGGCCGCATTTGCATCATTATCAATATAAATATCAAAGCCGAGTCTTTCCTTAAGCATTGCGCAAAGAGGAAGATTGTTAAAGGATGCAAAGTTGTTTGCATAGGTTACAATTCCCTCGCTTGGAATAACCGAACCGGGAGTTCCTATTCCCGCCGAAGCGATATCTTCTTTTTTGAGCTTTGCAGCTTTAATTGCGTCCTTTGCAACCTTTGCAATGGTATCACAAATGTCTTCTGCGGGACGTTGAGCATCGGTTTTTGCCTTTGCTCTGCCAACGATATTATAATTTTCATCAACAACGGCAACAGCAATGTTGGTGTCGCCTAAATCTATTCCTAAACGATACATATTTAATCCTTTCTTAGAATGCTTCTATGTCAGATGGGTTTACTTCTTCCGCTTCTCCGCTCATGCCAAGACGGGAAAGCAAATCTGCCGCGGCGTTATAGCCGAGCTTCTTTTGTCTTGTATTCATAGCGGCAACCTCGATTATTACCGCAAGGTTTCTACCGGGCTTTACGGGAATTGTTATAGAGGGAATGTTTAGTCCGAGTATTTCTGTTGTTTGTTCCTCGAGGCCCATTCTATCGTAAATCTTTTCGTTATCCCAAGGCTCGATATTTATGATAAAATCGATTTTTTCGGTAAGTTTAACTGCGCCGACACCGAAGATACGGCTGACATTAATTATACCTATTCCGCGAAGTTCAATAAAATGACGGATATTACTTGGCGCTGTGCCTACAAGAGATTTGTTTGACACCTTGCGAATTTCAACCGCATCGTCAGCAATAAGACGGTGGCCTCGTTTCACAAGCTCGATAGCCGTTTCACTCTTACCGACTCCGCTTTCTCCAAGTATAAGTATACCTTCACCGTAGACCTCAACGAGTACGCCGTGTCGGGTAATTCTGGGTGCAAGGCTCAAATTCAAAAACGCTATGAGCGCAGCCATAAATTCAGAAGTGCTCTCGGCCGTTCTAAGTAGCGGAACACCGTGTTTTTCGGCAGCCTCGACAAAGCCGTCAAGCTCCAAGTTTCGGGAAATAATTACAGCGGCGGGTTTTTTTTCAAAAAAGTTATTTGTAAGTTCACTGTATTTGTCACAGTCGAAGGTTTTAAGGAAGCTTTCTTCTGCCTTACCGACAATCTGAATACGGCTGTTATCGAAATATTTATAATATCCGCCGAACTGAAGACCGGGGCGGTTCACATCGTTATTTTTAATAATTATGCTTTCAGCATCACCCGGTAAATAAAGGGTTTCGAGTGAAAACTCTTTTATAATACGCGAAAGTTCAAGACTGTAATCTGTTACCATAAAAATCCCGCCTTTTTTCTATTTTATTATATTATATAATATAATTGCATATTTTAAAAGAATTTTTTTATTTTTCTTGATTATCTTATTGGTTGCCAGTATAATGTACTATGTAATTTTATGTTTAAAGGATGTTTTTAATTATGAAACTTGGTATGGTAATTTATCTACCGATTTTCATATTTCCATATAAGTCCATAAAACCCGATAAAGCCTGATTTTTAAGGGGTTTTCTGCTTTCTTAAAAAAATATATCTTTATAAACCTCTATACATCTCCACGCCAAAATGGTGAAAAAATGGTGTATAGAAAAACTTATAACACTAAGAAAAACCAATGCAACTGTAAACAATATCACCGCACACAGCTTTTTAGCCGTGTGCGTTTTTTGTTTTCCGTAAACACCAATCTTATAAGGAGAAAAAACTATGTCAAGTTATCAATTACAAATTAAACAAGTGGTAGATTATCCTCGGTGCAGGATATACAGACAACTGATACAGTATCTTATCAAGGACCCGAACATTCGCACAGGCGGCAGTTCGGGTCTTTTTTATTATACCGTTTTATGCTGCTATGCAAATTTCAGAACTTCATACAAACGAATTGACGGAATCAGCTACACCGTTTATCCCGGCGAATGGATTTTAAGAGTTAGTGAACTTAAGGAATTATTACGTTTAAAAACTTTGAAGCAAACTGTAGATGTTATGCATAGTCTTCAGGACAGGCATCTAATTGAGTTCACCCTACTTGGTCGTGGCAAGCTTATCAAGTTCAGCGTTAATAATTGGTGCAAGGCTAACAGAGTATTGGATTATAATGCGCCGTGTCAAAAGCAAACGGGCTTTTTCTTCCTGCCTATATCGGTAGCCAACGAATTAGTATCATACGGCAAGTGCAGCGAAATGGATGCTGTTTTAGATTTATGGATAAACACCATCTATAATGATGAGCAGGTGCAGGGCTCTGATGTGGGACCGCTTGTATATATCAGAAACGGTACGGGCAATCCCTTGCTTAGTTATGAGGATTTGGCGCAGCGCTGGGGTATATCGAAGGCAACGGTCTGCAGATATATCAGTAAACTTAAAAAAGAAGACTATATTATGACGCTTACATTTGGCGGCACACACGGAAGTGCTATATATGTTAAGAGATATCTTTCAACAATGTTTGAGATCTCGGATGTTCTTGTAGATAAACAGGAACTTGCTATGGCACTTAATATAGAACTCAATATACCCGAAGACACCGAAAATACGGAAGAAATTCATAACAACATCAGCGTTTCAGAATATTTAAATAGCGTTTCAAAAACGGTGGCTGAAGGCGTGGTGCAAAAAGTCGGCAAAATCCTTTCATTACAGGGCTTTCCGTGCTCTTCGTGTCCGAAAACCGAGTATATATTATTACCTTTATCCGAATGCAAGGAAACAAGTTTATCTCCAATTAAAGCTGTAAATAGCGAGAATTTAAGATTTTTGCTTGTTTTAAGGTGTTCTGGAGAAGAAATCTTTAAATTTGACGTTACAATGAAAAGGAGTGAACAGAATGGCAAATAAGAAGCAATTAGAGAGAAAAGAGGCTCCTGAGTACCACAATACCTATCTTTTGCTAAAAAAATACCGGGATGTTGTGTGGAGCCTTGAATTATCGGTTCAAAAGGTAAAAAACAAGTTTCGTATAGAAATGGGAAGCAGTATTGAAGACTTTTTGGATTCGGTATATCTTGCAGGAGTAGATTTTGCAGATTCAGGGCTTACTGAACATACAAAAAGTATAGAGCAAAGCCACAAAATGATAAGATTAATGGAATCGGCAGTAGATTTGCTTAGAAGCAAGCATAAAAACGGAGAAACCTATTATTGGATATTGTATTATGCATTCTTGTCTCCGCAACAGTATAAAAATGCCGATGAAATAATTGAGCAGTTAATGCCCCATATCAAAGATATAAGTTACCGAACATACTATCGTAAACGCAGAGAAGCTGTAGAGTCCCTTTCTTGCATTCTTTGGGGATATACAGAAAAGGAAAGTCTTACGGTTTTAGAACAGTTCTTCGATTAAGGGCTTGAAAGGCACATCATTGGCACTGTTTTGCTATTGATGTGTAAATTTTAATATGTTAAGATTGGTTTGCTCAAAAGTGTACCACGAGAAAAAGGCAACATCGGCATCATTTTAAAAATGGTGCTTTTTTGTTGCCTAAATTTTATTTTAGGAGGTCTTATTTTGAAAAAAAGAATAGGTCTAAATTCGCCCGGTGTCAAAAAGCATATTGATGTCGGGCGATTACTTTTTATCGTGTTTGTAACAGTAACCCTGATGGCCTGCTTTACGCTGAATGTGTTTGCGGCTTCTGTTACGGTTTGGGAAAAAGCAGAAGAGATTATGAAGGATGTGTATAATCAGATACTCGCCATTTCAACAATAGCCGCCGTTGTTACGGCTGCAATTGCTCTACTTATGCTTAACTTTTCCAAGGCGGAAAAAACCGTTACGGAATCACGAGCATGGCTCAGGCGAATAATTATAACCTGGGCTATCCTTAACGGACTCGGTTTTATTATGGCATATATTACACCGTTTTTTGCCGATGGACGTTGGAACGGATAAGGCGGTGGACTTATGGGAATATTAGACGGAATTGTAGAATGGTTTGCTGAGCAGGTAATGAGTTTTCTCGATTTAATTAACTCGTCGGTACTTGGAGCACTCGGCTGTGATATGACAACCTTTACAAGATATTTCCCCGCTGCCGAAACGATGTATAAGATATTTGTTGCCCTCGGAATTGGTCTCATTTTACTTAATTGGGTATGGCAACTCTTTAAGAATTTCGGCACCCCGCTTGATGTTGAGGCGGAGGACCCTGTAAAACTATCCTTGCGTTCGGTATTTTTTATATTACTCGTTTATTTTGCCGATGAAATAGTAAACGTCGTGCTTAAAATCGGTGGTACACCGTATAACTGGATTTTAAATTCAAGCCTGCCTTCACTGAATTTCGGCAGTTTTAACTCGGTACTGCTTACCATTCTTGGTGTTTGCTGCAGCGGAACAGTAGTACTTATTGCTACGATTATTCTTATTATTCTTGCATGGAATTATATCAAACTATTGTTTGAAGCCGCTGAGAGATATGTGCTTTTAGGAGTACTTGTATTTACTGCCCCCGTAGCTTTTGCAATGGGTTCATCCCGATCCACAAGCGACATATTTAAGTCATGGTGTCGTATGTT
Source organism: Acutalibacteraceae bacterium (assembly GCA_045615225.1). Lineage (GTDB taxonomy): Bacteria > Bacillota > Clostridia > Oscillospirales > Acutalibacteraceae > SFWF01. The sequence goes on from JAZLEK010000019.1 coordinate 21,337, forward strand.
CGGCGGTCAGGTGTTTCTGCTGGTTATGAATGCTTGGTGTCTAAGACTCTTTACAAGTATGGTTGGCGCATTCTTGGCTAATCCATTGGCTGTTTAAAGGAGGTTTTGTATGAAAAAGCTTATTAAAATTACAGCATTTATTTTAATACTTTCGCTCTGTTTTACTTTACCCGTATTTGCTCTTACCGAGGCAGAGGTGGAAGCCGAAGTAAACCGTGTAGGTAAAGATGCCGTTACAGGCAATATTCTTATTTGGTTTCTTTGCGCTATTGCCTTCTTAAAGGTATCCCAAAAGATTGACAGCTTTATGGCATCGCTCGGAATAAATGTAGGACACACGGGCGGTTCACTTCTCGCCGAGGCTTTAATAGCTGCTCGCGGTATTGGAATGGTTGGCGGTTTTGCCGGTAAAGGCGGATTTGGAGGCTTCGGCAAAAGCGGTTCTGCTAATCCTTCTGGTGGTGGCTCAGCCTTTAAGGGCGGTCTTGCCGGTATGGTTGGTAGAGGTGTTACAAAAAATGCGGTTAAAAATGCAAACGGAACCAAAAGCGGCGGTTTGGGTGGAAGAATATATGATTCTTCAGTAGCTAAGGGCGGCGGTTTTGCTAATGGAGTTATCGGCTCTATCGCAAATGGAGATATCCGCTCTATGGGAACTATTTCGGGTGAAGGCGCAAGTGCAGCCCTTATGTCATATATGGGATATACGGCACTTGGAGAAAATGCAGATAATATTCCGTCTTTTAGTAATGTAGAGATAGGCGGAGGAAGAATAACCGGTACAGAAGTATCCCACGAATATCCCGAAGGCATCAGTTTTGCAATGTACAGTGCAGATAAATATGATGAGCCCGAAGGCGGTCATACAATAGTTACATCAGCCGACGGTTCAAGCTGGTATAAGCAATATGCGCAGGATACCGTTGTTCAACGCCCGTTTGCACATCCGGACGGATACATTGACAGAGGCGAAGTAATAGAAAAAAGAATGCCTCGTGCCCCGCATAGAAAGGATAGATAACCGTGGCCGAAAATCAAAGCGCTATATCTGAAGTAATGCAAAAAGGTGTGCATGCTGCAAGTACGGTAAAAAGCGCTGTAAGTTTAGGAAAATCTATTGCCGCTGCAGCCAAGGGTGGTTCATCGGGCGGTTGGATAGGTGCACTTGTGGCATTGGCTTGGGAAAACAGACGACTTGTTGCCGCAATAATAGTGGGAGTAATTGTAATACTTTTACTCCCCATGGTAATTATATCTATGCTCCCGAGTCTTATATTCGGTGGCACGGGAAATGCATATTCACCAACGGATAACACAACACCAGTTTTAAATAATCCTACGGTTATCGCAGAAAATATGGAAACAGTGACAAACTCGGTTAAAACAGTATTCAACGAAGGCTTTGTACTTGTTCTGGAAACAATAGAACAGGATAAAACTACTCTACCCGAAGAGACAAATTTTATTATTGATTATTCCGATGAGGACGGGATAGATAACAGTATAAATGATATTATCTCCCAATACTGTGCAGCAAAGAATCAGGATTACACCGGTATATCGCTCTCAGATCTAGAGAACACGGTCAGAAACAATAAGGATAAGTTATACCGATACGAAAGAACCGAGGAAATAAGACCGATTGAGAAGACAGTAACAGTTGTTAATGCCGAAACAGGAGAAGAAACATTAAGTACAGTTATTGTTGAAGAAAAGTTCACGGTATATACCGTATTTTATAACGGGGCTGATTATTTTGCCGATAATATTTTCAAACTATCGGCAGAGCAAAAGGAATTAGCAAAAAACTATTCCGAAAATTTAGCCTTATTCTTAAAGGATGGTATTTAAAATGAAATATTTAATAATAGGTTTTATTTGCTTTGTTGCGGGTTCTTATTTCGGCATAATCATAATGTGCATTTTTCAGATTGGTAAAATGCACGATGTGAGGATGGAAGAAATGATTAAAGAAAGGATCAACAATGAGCAAAACGAATGAACACGATGTTTATATCATACCGCCTAACTTTATTGAGGGCGGTTCTTTGTTTGGCGGACTGGTTAAGATACGAAATGCAATAGAGGCTGCGGTTTTAGCCCTGGCAATCGGTTATCCCGTGCTGAAGCTCGGTTTACCGCTTACCACGAGAATTATTATTCTTTGCCTTACGGCGCTTCCTGCGGCAATTTTCGGGCTAGTGGGGATAAATGGTGAATGCTTATCATCCTTTATTGTCGCATTCTTTAAATTTCTGAAAGCCAGGCGCATAGTAGGAACAGATAAAAAGAAACATAAGCAAAAAGCAGAATCGGGATATTTAAACCCCGTTGCCGAGTACTTACCGATAAAGAAAATTGAAAACGGAATCATTTATACTACCGATAACCGATATATAAAGATTATTGAAGTTATGCCGATAAATTTTCTTCTTCGGAGTGCAAGAGAACAACGCAATATAATATATTCTTTTATTTCCTATCTTAAAATCAGCCCTGTAAAAATACAGTTCAAGGTCATCAGTAAAAAGGCCGATGCAAAAAAGCATAAAGAAATCGTTATGCAGGAAATGGCTAACGAAACCGATATCAGCTGCCGCAAATTACAGGAAGATTATTTAAGGCTGCTTGGCCGCATAGGTTCCCGAGAAGCCACAACCCGTAGGTTTTTTATCATATTTGAATATGAATCTTATGGGCGCAGAGTTAAGGATGAGGAAAGCGAAGCTATAGCCTCTCTTCAAACTGCTACACGAACAGCAGTAAACTATCTCAAACAGTGTGGCAATGAGGTAATTATCCCTGAAAACGAGGATGAGTTTACGGTTGATGCACTGTATAGTCTTATTTGCCGTAAAGAAAGTATTAAATCTCCGCTTTCGCAAAAGGTTGCTAAGGTAGTATCAAGGTATGTGGAGAATGGTAAAAACACGGACAACATACCTTCTGCCGAGTTTATTGCGCCGGAGGAGATAGATTTTACCCATACGGGTTATATAAGTATTGATGGACTTTACCATTCGTATTTTATAATCCCTTCTTACGGGTATAAGTCTCAGGTGCCTGCAGGTTGGCTTAGCCTACTAATAAATGCGGGCGAAGGTATTGATACCGATTTATTTCTCTACCGTCAGCCAAAAGACCAGATGGTACGAAGGCTCGGTCAACAACTTAGAATTAACCGTTCAAAGATACGGGAAACAAGCGACACCAATACGGATTTTGATGACCTTGACAGCGCTATCAGAAGTGGATATTTTCTTAAAGACGGTCTTGCAAACAATGAAGACTTTTATTATATGAGCATACTAATTACCATAACCGCCGATTCCGTAGAGGAACTGCAGTGGCGGGAACGTGAAATGAAAAAGATGCTCATATCTCAGGACCTTAATCTTATTCCTTGCTTTTTGCGTGAAGAACAGGCATTTTTATCATCCTTGCCCTTGGTTTCTTTTGATAAGCATTTATATGAGCTATCTAAAAGGAATGTCCTGACAGTGGGTGCAGCAAGCTGCTATCCCTTTACCGCTTACGAATTAAGTGATGATAACGGAATACTGCTCGGTGTAAACAAGTTCAATAACTCTCTTGTTATTGTAGATATTTTTAATTCCGCCGTGTACCGTAATGCAAATATCGCAATAGTCGGAACCAGCGGCGCAGGCAAAACCTTTACGATGCAGCTTATGGCTCTCAGAATGCGGCGAAAAGGCATACAGGTATTTATAATCGCGCCATTAAAAGGACACGAGTTCTTACGAGCCTGCAGGAACACCGGCGGTGAGTTTATTCAGATATCTCCTGCATCAAAGAACTGCATAAATGTAATGGAGATACGCAAGACCGATAAATCCGCCGAGGAGCTTATTGACGGTGCGCATATTGAAAAATCTGAACTTGCCCGAAAGATACAGCAACTTCACATCTTTTTCAGTCTGCTTATACCGGATATGAATCATGAAGAAAGACAGTTGTTGGATGAAGCGCTCATAAAAACCTACGCCCTTAAAGGCATTACTCATGAGAATTCTTCGTTAATCGCTGAAGATAATCCCGATAAATACAAGGAAATGCCGATTCTCGGCGATTTATATTCAATTCTCATTGCATCTCCCTCAACCAGACGGTTAGCCAATATACTTAATCGCCTTGTAAACGGTAGTGCAAGCACATTCAATCAACAAACAAACGTTGATCTCAATAATAAATATACCGTTTTTGATATATCCGAGTTATCGGGCGATTTGTTACCTGTGGGTATGTTTGTAGCGTTAGATTTCGTTTGGGATAAGGCTAAGGAAAACCGAACTGTTGAAAAAGCCATTTATGTTGATGAAATGTGGCAACTTATAGGCAGTACGGGAAATAGAATAGCCGCTGAATTCGTGCTTGAGATGTTTAAGATTATCCGAGGATACGGCGGAGCTGCAATTTGCGGTACACAGGACCTTAACGACTTTTTCGCATTAGAGGATGGTAAATACGGAAAAGGTATCATAAATAACTGTAAAACCAAAATAATACTCAACCTTGAGGACGACGAAGCCGAAAGGGTTAAGGATATATTCAAGCTGTCAGAGGCGGAGATTATGGAAATAACCCATTTCGAGCGAGGCAATGGACTTATAAGCACAAACAACAATAATATCACGGTTGAGTTTAAATGCAGTGAGCTTGAAAAAAGTTTGATTACAACAGACCGAAGAGAACTGCAGCAACTACTTGAAAAAGGGGGTTATACAGAGTTAATACGAAAATAATGCGTATTATGAAAGTTATACATAAATAATGCGGAGATAATACGTTTTAAGGATGGTGATTAGAAATATTACATAGGCATAATAAATGTATACTTTGAATTTAACAGCATATAATTTAAAGTATAGTTTAAATTATCTTGACTATTTTTTGAAAATATGATATTATTCTTTCAAAGGAGTGAAGACAATATGCCTATAGTTAATCAGGAAAATATGTTATCTATACTTATGAATATGAATCCGTGGTGGCAGTCGGGTATAGTGCCTAAGAATCTCTTAAAGGATTTTAAGAGAAACTGTTATTTCACTTGCAAAAATGCTTTCTTTAATGAAATCCGCCGCACAGTTATTATGAGCGGTGCAAGGCGAACGGGAAAAACAACCGTTATGTATCAGTTGATATCCGATTTGATTCAGGATGGAGTAAAACCACAAAACATTTTATTTTTTACCTTTGACCACCCTGTTATAAGAACGGCTGGGATAGAGGAGCTTCTGTCTATTTATAAGAATAATATTTCGGATGATGATAAATTCTATCTGTTTATTGACGAGGTACAGTTTCAGAAGGATTGGACCCATTATCTTAAAATGCTCTATGACTTAAATCCCGAAATGCGTGCCGTTGCAACAGGTTCGGCAAGTTCGGTTGTAGAAAGCGATGTAAGAGAAAGTGGCGCAGGCAGATGGACCGTAATTAAGGTGCCCACGCTGTCTTTTTACGAGTATTGCAGAATAAAGGGTATCGATAAAAACATTGTCGTTGATGATGTTTTCAGAATGCATGAGTTCACAAAGCAGGAGCAAACCCGGATTATTATGGCTTTGTCCGATTTGCAAATTCATTTGATGAGATATTTACAAATCGGCGGTTTCCCCGAACTTGTAAATTCCGAGGATATTCCTTATGCTCAAAAGCTTATCCGTGAGGATGTAATGGATAGAGCGATTAAGCATGATTTGCCTTCTGTTTATGAAATCCGCAGTGTTGATGAGCTTGAAAAGGTGTTTATTTATCTCTGTTATACAAGCTCGAATATTATAAATATGGATGCTATGAGCAAGGAATTTGAAGGTGTATCCAAGCCCACCATTGAAAAATATATCCGATATCTTAGTGAGGCTAATCTTATAAACATAAGCCCTCAGTTAAATGCTCAGGGTAAAAAGGTTTTGAAATCCAAAAATAAGATATATATTGCGGATAGCGGTATAAGAGGTTCTGTTGTCTTAGACGCAGATATATATACCAAAAAAGAAGAACTAGGTTATGCATTGGAAACTACCGTATTTAAGCATGTTAAGGATTATTTTGCTTTGGAGAACACTTTGTATGAAGTAGGTTATATTCGAGATGGAAACGGCGCTGAAATTGATGTTGCGGTTCAGTATGCAGGCGCTCCCGTTCAGTATATCGAAGCCAAAATGCGTAACAATTCAACCGTGAAGGACGACAACGGTATTGTGATCTACGGCATGAAAGATACACCTGGTTATGTAATAACGCAAAACAATACCGATTTTGGTATAACCGAAAGACAGAACACAAAGCTTTATAGAATTCCTGCTTTTGCATTTCTTTATCTTATTGGCAGAAGCCGTATGAGAAATATTCCAAATGCCGAAACTGTTGCCGCTATTGCTGAAATAAATGATACGAAAAACAATCCTGATAAACATACAGGGTACTCATCTTTTAAAGAGGTTTTGGAAGATGTCGAATCAGAATAAAGGAATAGTCGATACGGAAAAGCAAGAATTTTTAACAGAGGCATATCAAAAATTAGCCGAAGCTGAAAAGCAAGTAGCAGAAGGTAAAGTCTTGGATGCCGATGAAGCTTTAGAAAGAATTAAAAACAAGTATTTGTAAGAGAAAAGCGTTCGATTTATTTTGGGCGCTTTTTTCTTACCCTGTGAGGTGAATTATGAAAACAAGGAAAGAAATTTACGGAAACGAAGCCGCCGAGATGCTAAGGTGCATTACTCTTTATCACAATATCCGAAAAAGCCAGTTAGTAAGGCTCTTCCCCGAAACAAAGCCTGATGTTATTGAAAAGCTTATTTTTCATCTTCAGAATAACCGTAGGATATATCATAATAAAAGCACGGATATTCTTTACGATAACGCCGAGTATAATACCGATTTCGGGACTATTTGCTGTTTATGGGTATTATGCGATTTCATAGAAAAAGTTGAGTTTCATTCAAGCAGTGATTTCCCCGTAAACATGGTTTTCTTTAGTTCGGGCGAATTGTACGAAGTATCATATATCCCCGAAGACAGAGCGGTTGTGTTTGAGCAGGCTTTTAAGAGTTACGAGCCCGGTGGAAAACGAATTATCGTGCTTGAAAACACCGAACAAATATCCAATATAAACATTCCCGATGTTACCGCATACTGCACGGTAAATGATGAATCGGGAGAAATCAAATATTTCAAATCAAAATAAGGAGGATAATTTGGAGCGAACAGTTATATCCAAGAGAATCGGTCAGCTTACAAGCGATATTGATAAGCTCAGAAGTACGCTTGCCGCCATTGAAAATACCGACATCTCTCTATACCCTGAAAACTATAATATGCTGACAACCGATGCCGCACTTCGAAGCGAACTTATCGCTTGCAGAATGCGGCATTTGATTTACCAGAGCACAGGTACTAAAAAGGCAACCTATCTTGCCTCT
>JAZLEK010000020.1:0-17110 GCA_045615225.1 Acutalibacteraceae bacterium
CCGGCGGCGGCGCTTCTCTCGAATTCCTCGAGGGCAAAGAGCTTCCCGGTATCGCTGCGATGAACGATAAATAATATACGCTAAGCCTCTCTTTTTAAGAGGGGCTATCGGCTTAATTAAAGGAGTAATAAAAATGAACAAGGCTACAAGAAAAGCAGTTATCGCAGGTAACTGGAAAATGAATAACACCCCCGCACAGACTACCGCTCTTATCAATGAAATGAAGCCCCTCGTTGCAGGCGCAGATTGCGATGTAGTTCTTTGCGTACCTTATGTTGATATTGCCGCTGCAGTAGAAGCTGCAAAGGGCTCAAACATTAAAATCGGCGCCGAAAATGTACACTTCAAGGCTTCTGGCGCATATACCGGTGAAGTTTCTGCCGAAATGCTCACCGCTTGCGGCGTTGAATATGTTGTTATCGGTCACAGTGAAAGAAGACAGTACTTCGGTGAAACCGACCAGACCGTTAACCTCCGCACCCTTGCCGCTGTAAACGCCGGTCTTACCGCTATCGTTTGCGTTGGTGAAACCCTTGAACAAAGAGAACTCGGCTATACCGAGACCCTTCTTAAGTATCAGACCAAAATGGCTCTTACAAACGTAAGCGCTGATCAACTTAAGAATATTATTGTTGCTTATGAACCCGTTTGGGCTATCGGAACAGGTGTTACCGCTACTGCCGACCAGGCTGATGAAGGCAACGGCTTTGTTCGTGAAGCTATCGCAGAAATGTATGGTAAGGACGTTGCAGAAACCGTTACCGTTCAGTACGGTGGCTCTATGAACGCTAAAAATGCTGACGAGCTCGTTGACAAGATTAACGTTGACGGCGGACTTATCGGCGGCGCTTCCCTTATGGCTGAAGACTTCAGCATTATCGTTAAGGCTGCAAGCAAGTAATAATTAAAATTCTTCAGCGCACTAAGCAGTGCGCTGAATTTATGGAGAAAGATATGAAAAAACCTTTAGTTTTAACAATTATGGACGGCTTCGGCTTTAATGATAACAACGAAGTTAACGCTATTTATGCCGCAAAAACTCCCAATTTAGATAAAATCTTTGCCTCTTGCCCCACAACTCAAATCGGAGCTTCGGGTATGGACGTAGGTCTTCCCGATGGTCAGATGGGCAACAGTGAGGTTGGACACACCAACATCGGCGCAGGAAGAGTTGTTTATCAGGAGCTTACCCGTATTACCAAGTCTGCTAAAGATGGTGATATGAAAACAAATGAAGCGCTCGTTGCCGCTATTGAAAACGTTAAAAAGAATGGCTCTGCGCTCCACCTTATGGGCCTTCTTTCTGACGGTGGCGTTCACAGCCATATTGAGCATCTTTATGCTCTTGTAGAAATGGCAAGAGATGCAGGTGTTGGTGAGATTTATATTCACGCGCTTCTCGACGGACGTGATGTTCCTCCCGCTTCTGCTGCAGATTTTATTGCCGCTGCAAATGCAAAATTTGCTGAACTCGGAGCAGGTAAAATCGCAACCGTTATGGGCCGTTTTTACGGAATGGATAGAGATAACCGTTGGGACAGAGTAGAAAAGGCTTATGCCGCACTCGTTTACGGCGCAGGCATTCAGACTTCTGATGCCGAAGCGGCGGTTCGCGCTTCTTACGAAACAATTGATGGCGACGGCAAAAACTTAACCGATGAATTTGTTCTCCCCACAGTTGTTGAGGGCACAAAGAGAATTGCATCGGGCGACAGTGTTGTTTTCTTTAACTTCCGCCCCGACCGCGCAAGAGAAATCACCCGTACTTTTGTTGACCCCAACTTTACCGGTTTCGAAAGAAAGGGCGGTATGCTCGACCTTTTCTATGTTTGCATGACACAGTATGATGCTTCTATGCCTAACGTTGAAGTTGCTTACAAGCCTCAGTCACTTAAAAACACTCTTGGCGAATTCCTTGCAGACAAAGGTCTTACTCAGCTTCGTATTGCCGAAACCGAAAAGTATGCTCACGTAACTTTCTTCTTCAACGGCGGCGTTGAGGTTGAATATAAGGGAGAAGACAGAATCCTTGTTAAATCACCCGCAGTTGCAACCTATGATATGCAGCCCGAAATGTCTGCAGTTCCCGTTTGCGATAAGGTAGTTGAAGCAATAGAGTCCGGAAAATATGATGTTGTCATCCTTAACTTCGCTAACTGCGATATGGTTGGACATACAGGTATTTTTGAGGCGGCTGTAAAGGCAGTTGAAACTGTTGATACCTGCGTTGGCAGAGTAGCAGAGGCTACCACCAAAATGGGCGGAGTAATGCTTTTAACCGCCGACCACGGTAACGCCGATTGCATGATAGATACCGACGGTTCACCCTTTACCGCGCACACAACAAACCCCGTACCCTTTACCGTTATCGGAAAGGAATGCACTCTTCGTGAGGGCGGACGCCTTTGCGATATTTCTCCCACAATTATTAAGCTTTTAGGTCTTGCTCAGCCCGCTGAGATGACAGGCGAAAGCATTATAACCGATTAATTTTGAAAGACCCGAAAAATCGGGTCTTTTTTATTTATAAAACACTTTATTTTTCTTGACATCTGTGCTATAATTACAGTGTATAAATATGTAACCGGAGCATTAAAACCCGAACCGATTTTAGGGCAAGGTTTTTTCCTCTGGACTTTGTCAAAATACTCGCAAATACGCAAGGAAAGGAGCGCTGATATTGTGCTTAAAAAGATAATTTCAATCTGCCTGTCGGCGCTGATAATGTTCGTGCTTTCGGGTTGCGACAACTATGTTTTCAATATTGACGAATTGCTCGTAGCGCCAATGCTTGAAGGTGATATGCACCCTGTTGAGCAAGCGCTTGAAGCTTCGGTAAAAGGTGATATAACACTAAAATATCCGGATAGCGGCGAACACCGTTCGGCCTTTGTTATGAAGGATATTGACGGCAGCGGAAGTGAAGAAGCCTTCGCGTTTTACAGCACAACCGAAAATAGCACCGTCACAATGCATATAAATATTATTGAAAATATTGATGGCGAGTGGGAAAGTCGCGGAGATTTGAGCCTTGTCGGAAACGGAATTGAAAGCGTCTCCTTTGCCGACCTTGACGGTGATAAAAGGTTAGAGGTTATTGTAGGATGGTATGTTTTCGGTACAACCGAAAAACAGGTTGGCGTTTACACCTATGACAAAAACGTACTCACTCAGCGAGCTATTGAACCCTATACCAATTTCATACTTGCAGACCTCACATTAGACAAAAACGAAGACCTTGTAATAATTTATCTTAACACAACCGAAAAGGTTGCATCTGCTAAACTGCTTTCCCTTTCAAATAAGGGAATTACCGAAGTCGGAATCACACCGCTCGACGGCGGCGTAAATTCCTATACCAAACCCGTTATATCAACCCTTACCGACGGCACCCCCGCCCTTTATATAGACGCCGTTAAGGGAAGCGGAATGTTAACCGAAATAATTTGGTATAAGGATTCTGAGCTTCACGGAATCTATAATCCCGACACACCGGAAGACGCAAAAACCTACCGTAACGGAACTGCCCAAAGCCGCGATTATGACTTAAACGGAATAATAGATATACCCCTTTCTGAAATTCTCATTTCAACCGAACAAATGGCTGAAACAGACAAGGTTTACTACACAAATTGGACCGAATTCAGCGGAGAGGAATTTATTCTTCGAAGCTCTGCCTTTATGAACTATTCCGATGGCTATAGTATTACGGTGCCTCACGAACTAAAACAAAACTTACTTGTTATAAGAAAGCTTGAATCACGCACACGCTTCTTTTACAGCTATGATAAGGATGAAAAACTTGTGGGCGGAGAGCTTTTCAGAATAGTAACCGTACCGCTTGCTGAATATGATTATGAAGTATATGCCAAAAACGGGTATGTATCGCTTGGCAGAAATGAAGGTCTTATTTATCTTACCAAGGTTTCGGAAGAGACAGGTATACTTACCATTGACTACGTAAAATCGATGTTTGATGTGCTGAAATAAGGAGAACACTATGAAAAAAATTCTTATAGTAGAAGACGAAGAAGCAATACGCAGCTTTGAAGCTATCAATTTAAAGCGTGTTGGATACACAACCGTTGAAGCAGGAAGCGGCGAAGAGGCTCTTCAGATTTTTGATAACGAGCCCGACTTTGATATTGCTCTTCTTGATATATCAATGCCCGGTATGGACGGCTTTACCCTTTGCGAGGAACTTCGCCGCAGAAGTCAGAAGCTTGGTATCATAATGCTTACCGCCAGAACACAGGAAATGGATAAAATAAGCGGACTTATGAAGGGCGCCGATGATTATATCACCAAGCCATTTAGTCCTACAGAGCTTCTTGCGAGAGTAGATTCGCTTTATCGCAGGGTTGGGATGAATACGGCTGCAGCTACAGTATCAGATGAAATAGTTTTAGGTGATTTTGTTCTTAACACCCGTAAGCATACCCTGCACAAAAGAGGACAAAATATTGAGCTTACTCAGGTAGAGTTCCAAATTATCGAATATTTTTTCACAAATCCCGATACTGCGCTCGACCGCAGTGACATTCTTACAAAGGTATGGGGCAGCAGCTATTTCGGAGAAGAAAAAATTGTTGACGTAAATATCCGCCGCCTTCGTATGAAGGTTGAGGATGAGCCATCTTCACCCAAGCACTTAATGACGGTTTGGGGAATGGGCTATAAGTGGAATAGTGAGAATTAAACTTATAAATTAATCTTTTAAAAAGGTGAGGTGAGAGCATTGCAGACAGAAATCAAGTTTAAAAGCGTCGCGTGGAAATGGGTGCTTAATGTATTTTTGGTAATTTTATTTATAATCTTTGCTCTCGAAATTATTTTTGGCGCCTTTATAAATTCATATTACACATCAGAAGTAGAATCAAAATCCAAAGAATATGCCCAAACCTTTATAACCTCTCTCAGGTCAAGCGCACCCGAAAATTTTGAGGCAACTGCCAGAGATTATTGCGAAAAGTTTGAGCATAAGGACAAAATGGAAATTCAAATACTTTCCCCCGACGGAAAGGTAATAGTATCCACTTCGGGCTTTGCCTATACTCCTGAAGCAATGCCTGATTTTGAAAGAGCTTTAACCGGAGTTAAAGGCAATTATATAGGAAAGAGTTCGGTAGGGGAAAGCATACTTGCCGAAACAGAGCTGCTCAGAAATAAAGATGGCGAAATTTTTGGAGCTGTACGTTTTATAGTTTCCTTAAGACAGGCAAATCATCACATTTTTCTTGCCATAATAATTGCGGTTGCTATTGGCTTAGCGGTGCTTACGGTAATAGCCTTTTCAGGTCTGTATTTTACTAACTCAATAGTTAGACCAATAAGAAGCGTAAGCAATGTTTCACGCAAAATTGCCATGGGTGATTTTAATTCCCGTATTGAAATTGAAGCAAACAACGAAATAGGCGAACTTTGCGATTCTATCAACTATATGGCAAGCGAGCTTCAGCAGGCCGAAAATATGAAAAACGACTTCATATCTTCGGTTTCTCACGAGCTTCGCACACCCCTTACCGCTATCAGAGGTTGGGCAGAAACGGCCAAACTTTCGGTAGGTTATGATGAAGAAACAGTAATCAGAGGTCTCGACGTGGTGCTCAAGGAATCTGAACGTCTTCACCATCTTGTTGAAGAACTTTTAGATTTTTCCCGTATGAGAAGTGAGCGTTTGTCGCTTGATATGGCAGAATTCAGATTAAATACAATCCTCAGCGAAGCGGCTGAAATGTATAGAGAACTTGCAAAAAAGCAAAATGTAGAGCTTGTATATATACCCTTTGCCGAAGATATTTTCTGTTTTGGCGATGCAAATCGTATAAAACAGGTTTTCATAAATGTTATCGACAACGCCCTTAAATATAATCAATCGGGCGGACAAATACTTATTGAACAGCATTGTGAAGACGGTTGTATCCAAATTTCAATAAGCGATACAGGTGTTGGTATTGCGGCGCAAGACCTTGACCGCGTAAAAGAAAAGTTCTACAAAGCAAATAAACAGGTAAGAGGTTCGGGAATAGGCCTTGCCGTTGCCGATGAAATTATCAAGCAACATAACGGACTCTTGCTTATAGACAGTACCGAGGGAATCGGTACCACCGTTACAATAGTTCTTCCTATTTTAGAAGAAACAGAAGAACCCCAAGGAGAAATAAATGAGTTGTAAAAAAACCAGTATAGGCGGTCAGGCGCTTATCGAAGGTATAATGATGCGCGGTCCAAAGCGTAGCGTTATGGCTGTACGTAAAAAGGACGGCACTATTGATATAAGAGAAAGAACCTTCACAAATTTAAAAGAAAAATATCCCATTCTAAAGCTTCCCATAATCCGCGGAGTGGCAGGTTTTATTGAGTCTATGACGGTTGGCTACAAAGCTATGATGGACTCGGCCGAAATTTCGGGTTATTTTGACGAAGAAGAAATCCAGTCCGAAAAAGAAAAGAAAGACCAAAGCGCTTTAATGACCGTGATTACAATAGTGGCGTCTGTCTTAGCGGTTATTATTTCGGTTGGACTCTTCATATATCTCCCGTCCCTTGCCTTTAAGGGCATAAACTTCTTGGCGGGCGGAGTTTTATCCCCAATACAATCCCTTTTTGAAGGAATACTTAAAATTATAATCTTTCTTGGCTATATGATAGCCGTTTCCTATATGAAGGACATTAACCGTGTATTCCAGTATCACGGGGCAGAGCACAAAACAATCTTCTGCTATGAAGCGGGGGAAGAACTAACGGTCGAAAACGTCCGCACAAAAGGACGTTTCCACCCAAGATGCGGAACTTCTTTTATGATTTTAATGCTCATTGTAAGCATTTTTGTTACCTTCATTTTAGATGCTATAGTTCCTTGGCTTAAGGGTGTTTTGTGGGCAAGAACCATAATTAAATTGCTTTTAGTTCCCGTAATTTGCGGAATTGGCTATGAGCTTATAAAAATTTGCGGAAAATATGATAATACATTTACCCGTATTGTTGCCGCGCCCGGCCTTTGGATTCAGAGAATCACGGTTAAAGAACCCGACGACTCTATGATAGAAATTGCAATTGCCGCAATGAAAGAGGTTATTCCCGAAAACGAGGAAGAAGCAAAGTGGTAATGAATACTCGCGAAGCATTAAAAATCACCGCCCAAATGCTTACACCATTTTCAGACGAGCCTAGAATAGAGGCGAAATATATTGTGGCGCATTTTGCCGACTGTGAGCCAAACGCTTTGGTTCTTAGCAACAAAGAAATTGACTTAGAAGATATAAAAACAATTGTCGCAAAGAGAAGGGCGGGAACGCCTCTTCAGTATATACTCGGCAAATGGTGGTTTTACAAATCAGAATTTTTGGTAGGTGAGGGCGTCTTAATCCCCCGCCAAGATACCGAAACCTTAGTTGAAGCGGCTTTAGAATTTATAAAAGATATCAAAAATCCCAAGGTCTGTGACCTGTGCTCAGGCAGCGGTTGTATTGCAATAAGCATTGCAAACGACAGAAAGGATGCAAAGGTTGCAGCAATTGAAAAATATGACGGAGCATATGAGTTTTTGCTGAAAAATATCGATTATAACGGTGTCGAAAACGTTATGCCTCTTAAAGCCGATGCAACGGGCGAGCCTACGGGTAAGTATGACCTTATTGTTTGCAACCCGCCCTATATCAAAGACAGTGAAAAAAAAGACTTGTCGGCGGAAGTTTTAAATGAACCCCACACAGCACTTTTCGGCGGTGAGGATGGGCTTTATTTTTACAGGGTAATATCAGAAAGATGGAAGTCTGCCCTTCAAGAAAACGGAATACTTGCTTTTGAGGTCGGAATAAACGAAGCCGAAGACGTGGCGAAGATTCTTAAAACTAACGGTTTTAAAAATATTGGTGTCAAAAAAGACCTTATCGGTATTGAAAGGGTAGTTTTTGGGACAGTGAATAGTTTATAATTAGTTCAAATAAATATAAAAGGTGGTTAAAATTATGTCAGAAGATAAAAGCAAAGCCTTAGCGACGGCGTTGTCGCAGATTGAAAAGCAGTTCGGTCAGGGTGCCGTTATGCGCCTTGGCGAAAATATGGGTATGCAGGTTGAACATATCAAAACAGGTTCTATCGCTCTTGATAACGCGCTCGGAATAGGCGGTATGCCAAAGGGCAGAATTGTAGAAATCTACGGTCCTGAATCTTCGGGTAAAACCACCCTTGCGCTCCACGTTGTTGCCGAAGCACAAAAGGCAGGCGGTACCGCCGCATTTATCGACGTTGAACACGCGCTCGACCCTGTTTATTCCAAGGCTCTCGGTGTAGATATTGATTCTTTGCTTGTTTCTCAGCCGGATACAGGCGAACAGGCCTTAGAAATTACTGAAGCACTCGTTCGTTCGGGCGCTATCGACGTTGTTGTTATCGACTCGGTTGCAGCTCTCGTTCCAAAGGCAGAAATAGAGGGTGAAATGGGAGATAACCACGTTGGTCTTCACGCCAGACTTATGTCGCAGTCACTTCGTAAGCTCGCAGGCGCAATTTCCAAATCAAATTGTATTGCAATCTTTATCAACCAGCTCCGCGATAAAATCGGCGTAATTTACGGCTCAAGTGAAACCACAACAGGCGGCCGCGCGCTCAAGTTCTATGCCTCTGTTCGAATTGATGTCAGAAGAACCGAAACCATCAAGGTTGGCGGAGAAATGATAGGCTCAAGAACCAGAGCAAAGGTTGTTAAAAACAAGGTTGCGCCCCCCTTCCGCGAGGCAGAGTTCGATATTATGTACGGCAAGGGAATTTCCCATATCGGAGAAATTGTCGATTTAGGACTTAAGTTCGATATTCTTAAGCGTTCGGGCGCTTGGTTCTACTACGGCGACACTCGTCTTGCACAGGGCAGAGATAACACCAAGATTCTTTTCGAAGAAAACGAAGCTCTTGCAAATGAAGTAGAGGCAAAAATCATTGCTGCTATGCAGGGTGAAGCAGCAGAAGAAACAGCATCTGCACCTGTAGCCGCACCCACAGAAACACCCACAACTGCACCTCGCAGAAGAAAGGTAAACATTGATATTGCGGTTGATGATTAATGAAAATCATAAAACTCAGTGACAGAAGAAAGGGTCTTACAGCCCTTATTCTTGAGGATAACAGTGAGCTTTTGCTCGACAGTGAAATTGTAATATTAAATAATTTGCAACCGGGCGTCATTTTAGACGACCCGGATGCTCTCGTTTTTGAATCGGACCTAAAACGCGCAAAAAGCCGCGCTCTTTGGTACTTGTCCCGCGGAGATTTGGCTGAAAAGAAGCTGAAAGAAAAACTTCTTCAAGGCGGTTTTATGCCAACGGCAACAGAAGCAGCGGCAGAGCGAATGAAGGAGCTTGGTCTAATAAACGACGAACGTCTTGCCGAGCGTTTATACGGATATTTAAGTGAATCGGGCGCGTCTAAGCGCGAAATTTTATATAAGCTTCAAAATAAAGGCATACCCTTAGATATTGCAAAAGCTGTGGTCGAAAACGACACTGCCGATGAAAGCGAAAAGCTCTTAAAACTTATTAAAACAAAATACGCAGGCAAGCTCAATACCGAGGAAGGGGTACGAAAAACCTTTAACACCCTTCTTCGTCACGGCTATTCCTACAGTGATGTAAGAGATGCCCTTAAAGCGTATAGCGAAGAAATAGAAAACAGCGAGGATTACTAATGGCATATAAGGTTAGCGTGGTATCACTCGGATGCCCAAAAAATCAGGTAGATGCGGAAATGATGTTGGCGTCACTACTTTCGGCAGGCTTTGAACTGTCGGTGGTTGAGGCTGAAGCAGATGCAATAATAATTAACACTTGCGGTTTAATAGAACCGGCAAAAGCCGAAGCAATCGAAAACATTTTGGAATGTGCCGCCTATAAAAAGGACGGCAACTTAAAGGCGCTTATTGTAACGGGTTGCCTTGCCGAGCGCTATAAAGACGATGTTACCGAGGAAATACCCGAGGTGGACGTTGTAGTAGGAATAGGCTCAAACAAAAATATTGCAGAGATTGTTAAAAATGCAATTGAAGGCAACTGCAAAAATGCATTTGGCCCCAAAGAAGACCTCGATTTAAACGGTGACAGGCTTCTTGGCGGTTATCCCTTTTCGGCATACATTAAAATTTCCGACGGTTGTAATAATTGTTGCACCTATTGCGCTATTCCCAAAATCAGAGGACAACTTAGAAGCCGAAAAATAGAAGATATAGTAAAAGAGGCTGAAAAATTTGCAAACGAGGGTGTTAGTGAGCTTATAGTTGTAGGTCAAGATACCACCGCCTACGGTGAAGACCTCTATGGCAAATCCATGCTTCCCGAACTCCTCCGTGAGCTTTGCAAAATAGAAAAGCTTCATTGGATTAGAACTCTTTATACCTATCCCGAAAGAATAACCGATGAACTTCTTGATACAATAGCAGAGAACAAAAAGCTTGTTCACTATCTTGATATGCCACTTCAGCACGCCGACGGCGAAATACTGAAGAGAATGAACCGCCGCGGTGATAGAGAAAGCCTTACCGCGCTTATAGAAAAAATCAGAACAAGAATTCCTGATATCACCCTCAGAACAACCTTTATAACAGGCTTCCCCGGGGAAAGTGAAGAGCAGTTCTGCTCGCTTCACGAATTTATAAAGGAAACCCGTTTTGATAGACTTGGTTGCTTTACATATTCCGCCGAAGAGGACACCCTTGCCGCAGAATTTGAAAATCAGGTAGACGAACAAATAAAACAACGCCGCATGGAAATCATAATGGAAGACCAAAGTTATATTGCGGCAGAAAAAAACAGTGATAAAATCGGCTCTGTGGTTGAAGTTTTAATCGAGGGCTGGGATGACTATATTAAATGTTATTTTGGAAGAAGTACGGCCGACGCTCCCGAAATTGACGGAAAGGTCTTCTTCACAAGCGATAGACAGCTTGTTATCGGCGAATATGCTTTTGTTTTAGTTAATGATTGTCTGGAGTACGACCTGTTAGGAGAGAGAACAGATGAACCTACCGAATAAACTTACAGTTTTAAGAATAATTTTAACACCTATATTTATGCTCACTCTGGTTTGGAACTTCCCATTCCACTATGGAGTATCGTTAATAATTTTCATAGCCGCATCAATTACCGATTTGCTCGACGGTAAAATTGCAAGAAAAAGAGGTCTTGTTACCGATTTCGGTAAATTCTTAGACCCCCTTGCCGATAAAATGCTTACAACCGCTGCATTCTTAGGTTTTATTGCTCTTGATATCGGTTATGGCGCTGTATGGATTGCATTTATTGTGCTTTTCAGAGAATTTGCGGTTTCGTCCATCCGCCTTATTGCCTCTACTTCGGGCGGAAAGGTTATCGCCGCAAACATCTGGGGCAAGCTTAAAACCGTTTTCCAGATGATTGCAATTATTTTTGCTTTGACAGCAAAGCAGTTTTCTGAAATACTTGCTATGTTTAACGTAAATGCAGAGGTCTTAGCCCTTTTCGAACTGATTCTTGGTGTTTTAACAAGTATTCTTCTTTGGGTTTCGGCAATTCTTTGCATCATTTCGGGTGTGATTTATATTATAGATAATAAGGATTTTGTAAAGCAAACAAAATAATTGTAGACAAAACGCAAAAAATCGATATAATATATATAGATAAATATAGATGCGTTTAACGGGTAGAGTAACAAACTTACCGCCTACAGAGAGAGGTTTTCATCGGCTGAAAGGAACCTCAGGTATGGAATTTTGCGAAGTGCACCCGCCAGCACACAAAAGGGAAATGCCAATCGGATATAGTATCTTTTGTGCGAATACATCACGTTACGATGCCAAGTTATAAACAGGAGTGGAACCGTGGTTTATTACCGCCTCCGTTGGAATTTTTCCGACGGAGGCGTTTCTTATTTCAGAAAGGAAATCTTTATGTTATTTGAAAGAATCCGTGAGGATATTCAGGCCGTAAAAGACCGCGACCCCGCGGCAAGAAGCACACTTGAAATATTCTTTTTGTACCCTGGCGTTAAAGCCCTTCGTATGTACAGAAGAGCCCACAAGCACTATCTAAAGGGTCACTTTTTCAGAGCCCGTTTTATTTCACAAAAATGTGCAAGAAAAACAGGAATTGAAATTCATCCGGGCGCTAAAATCGGCAGAAGACTTGTTATCGACCACGGCACAGGCGTGGTTATAGGCGAAACGGCTGAAATTGGCGATGATGTTTTAATCTATCAGGGAGTTACCCTTGGCGGTACCGGAAAGGATAGCGGAAAGCGTCACCCGACCATTGGCAATAATGTTATGATTTCTTCGGGCGCTAAGGTGCTTGGACCCTTCAAGGTTGGGGACAATGCGCGTATTGCTTCGGGTGCAGTTGTGCTTGAAGAGGTGCCGGCAGGCGCTACGGTTGTCGGCGTTCCTGCAAGGGTTGTTCGCCTAAACGGAGAAAAGGTAACACCCCTTGACCAAATAAATATTCCCGACCCGGTTATGCAAGAAATTAACCGATTAGAAGTCGAAATAGCGCAGCTGAAAAAACAAATAGAAAAAATGGAGAAATAAAAAATGAAAATCTTTAACACCTTAACAAGAGAAAAACAGGAACTTATTCCGATAGAGGAAAACACCCTTCGCATTTATGCTTGCGGCCCTACCGTTTATAACTATATCCATATCGGCAACGCTCGTCCGCTTTGTGTTTTCGACGTGCTTCGTCGCTACCTTGAGTGGAGAGGGTACAAGGTAAATTTTGTTCAGAATTTTACAGATATTGATGATAAACTTATTAAAAAGGCTAATGAAGAAAATATAACCGTCAAAGAGGTTGCAGAGCGTTATATCGAAGAATTCTGGATAGATTCTAAGGGTCTTGGTGTAAAGGAAGCAACGGTACATCCTAAGGCGACCGAAAACATTGATGCAATTCAGGATATTATTACTTCCCTTATTGAAAAGGGCTTTGCCTATGAATCGAAGGGAGATGTTTATTTCCGCGCTAAAAAGTTTGATGAATACGGCAAGCTTTCTCATCAACCGCTCGATGACCTCGAAGCAGGCGCCCGAATTGATGTAACCGAAATCAAGGAAGACCCGATGGATTTCTGCCTTTGGAAGTCGGCAAAACCGGGCGAACCCTATTGGGAATCTCCCTGGGGTCAGGGAAGACCGGGTTGGCACATTGAGTGCTCGGCTATGGCGGGCAGATTTCTCGGCAAAACTATCGATATTCACTGCGGCGGTCAGGATTTAATCTTCCCCCACCACGAGAACGAGATTGCTCAGAGTGAATGCGCCAACGGTTGTAGTTTTGCTCACTACTGGATGCACAACGGCTACATTAACGTTGACAACCGCAAAATGTCAAAATCTCTCGGCAATTTCTTCACCGTTCGCGAGGTTGCTAAGGTTTATGGCTATGAGCCCATTCGTTATCTTATGATTTCTTCTCATTACAGAAGCCCCATCAACTATTCTACCGATATTTTAGACCAAGGCAAAAACGCGCTCGAGCGTCTTTATACCTGCCGTGATAATCTCGACTTTGCACTTAAAAATGCGGCTGAAGAGGGAACTGTTCCTGCTTTCCTCGAAAAATACAAGGCGGATTTCATCACCGCTATGGATGATGACCTCAATACTGCCGACGCTATCGGTGTTCTCTTCCAGTTGGTTCGTGAAATCAATACCATGGTGGCTTCGGGAGCAGGAAAGGTTGCCATTGAAGCTTCAATAGAACTTTTCGATGAACTCACAGGTGTTTTAGGACTTGTTTATAACCGTAAGTCCGCTGACCTCGACAGTGAAGTTGAGGCTCTTATCGAAGAACGTACAGCTGCCCGTAAAGCGCGTGACTTTGCTAAGGCAGACGCCATTCGTGACCAGCTCAAAGCAATGGGTATCGTACTCGAAGATACCCCTCAGGGCGTTAAGTGGAGCAGAGTTTAAAAAAACAAATCAAGCGCGGTTTTCCGCGCTTGATTTTCGTGCTTAATTACATTTAAAATTACGGCTGTCTGCGGCGTCCTTAACTCTGCCGACAGAAGTGTTGTCACAGGTGCGGCATCTTAGTTCGGGCACGGGGTTTTCGGCCACCTGGAAGCGATAATCACAACCAAAACGGTTTATATGATTACAAATTACATTATGAGAGGGAACTATATCGGGTGAGGGCGCAATAATTTTTTGGAATTTAAAGAAATCGGCGCCGTCGTTTAGTGCTTCAACCCTTTCATATTCCTCGCGGCAACCCGTAAACTGAACGGTGTTTTTAAGAACATCTCTTACATAATCAATATTTTCGTGTAAGCAAAGAGGTGCGGGGAAGTTTCCGTCGGGAATAACCTGATTCCATTCTTTGCCTTCAAATTTTTTAAGAAGCTCTGCGGCCTTGTGCAGATGTCCAATTTCAATTTCTAAATTTTCTTCCCAAAGACATTTAATATATTTGTCGGTCTCGGTCATATAGCAAGACCAATAGAGGTAGCATTCGGTATATTCGTGCCAAAGCAACATTTCAAGCCAGGTTGCCCCCGAATCCATAAGCGATTCGTATTGTGTAACGTGCTCCTCTTCAACAAGCGCAATTTCCATATAAAGCTTTCTAAGCGCGTCGTTTGTAGCAAGGTTTGTAATGTTCATATAATAGTTCATTGTCTGTTGCTCGGCAGCGGTAATAATCATTGTTGCGAGTACGGTTTCCTTGCAGGCCGATTTGGAATTAATGTTTCTTTTTACATTATCAAGCGGACAGCGGTGGTGGGCAATTGTCGGTCTGCCCGGCATAATCTCGGTATATCTGCCAACAAGCTTTTCGGCTCTTAGCCCTTGTTCCATTTCAAGCTGGTTTGCATAGCGGTACAGATGGTCGAAATCTTCAAGCAGCGCAAAATCAAGAGCCTTTTTTACATAGCAGTCCTTTTCCCTTTTTGCAAGCTCTGCGGTAAGGTCAACTGCCAATTGTTCATAGCTTATAGTGTGTTCAAGCGGAGATTCGTTACAGGGCTTTAAAAGTGACACCTTAAGCTGTTGCTGTTTTTCGGCATATCTTGTAAGGCTTAACTCGCGTCTTAAATCATTGTTTGTTACGTGGCGCGCAAATTGGTGAGAAAACCAGTTGGCTTCAAATTCGGTGCCGTTCATAAGAATAATTCTGGTTTTAGTATAAGGGTCAACCTCATTTTTGTTATAGGATTTTGGGTAAAGCTCCTTAAAGTTTTTATAACTTTCAAAAACGGGTGACGGACGATGGGAAAAGGGATTCATAAGGTTCCTCCTTTAAATTTGTACAATAAAATTTTATGCAAGAGGAATAATAAATATAATTAAAAACCAAGGAGAAATATAATGCAGTGGTTTATCGATATAATAACAAACCCATATATTGTTGTGGGAGTTTCTTCCTGGGCATTGGCGCAGGTTGCAAAGATGATTGTTTATTGGGTGGTAAACAAAAAATTTGATATATGGCGTCTTTTCGGTGACGGCGGAATGCCAAGCGGCCATTCGGCAACGGTTGTGTCTGTTGCAACGGCGTGCGCCTTGTTTAATGGCTTTGGCTCTTTTCAGTTTGCTATCAGTTTTATCCTTGCAATAATAGTTTGCCACGATGCAACGGGAGTACGTCTTGAAACGGGCAAGCAAACCCTTGTCATAAACGAGCTTGCCGCCTTAATTGAAAAAATTGCCGACCATAAAATTTCCGACGAAGTTAAGCTAAAGGAATTTGTCGGACATACCTTTTCACAGGTTGTGGTTGGGGCGTTTCTCGGCATAATAAACGCTGTAATTCTTTGTAATTTTGTTTTTTAAGAGGTAATTAAAATGGGAGTTTTTCTTTCAACCTTGAATCAAATGGGCTTTTTAATGTTGCTCATTGTTATCGGCTATATCCTCACAAAATTCAACTTTGTTGAGGACACAGGCGCAAAAATACTTTCTAAGCTTGAAAACTATCTGTTTATTCCCGCGCTTGTTATGTCAACCTTTATCAGTAATTTCACGGTAAAATCTTTTGAAACCGCTTGGAAATATCTTCTGGTTGGAACGGTGGTAGTTTTAATTTCTGCAGTGTTTGCCGTTTTCGCTTCAAAGCTTTGCACAAAGGACGGTTACATAAGAAAAATATATACATACGGGCTTTCTTTTGCCAATTTCGGCTTTATGGGCAACGCCGTTGTTGCCGCCCTTTTCCCCGATATATTTATGGAATATTTAATATATGTGCTTCCTTTCTGGACCCTTATCTATGTCTGGGGCGTGCCCTATCTCTTAATGCCTGAAGCAGAAGAAAAGAAGAGCATAGCATCGGGACTTAAAAACCTTATAAACCCAATGTTTATTTCAATGCTTGTTGGTATGCTAATCGGTATTTTCAGCATACCTCTGCCAAGCTTCATAGGTTCTGCCGTATCTTCGCTTGGCGCTTGTATGTCTCCCGTTGCAATGCTGCTTACAGGTATGACAATTGCAAAAATTAATTTAAAGGCAACCTTTACAAACCTTTCTATCTATGCGGTGTCTTTTATCCGCCTTATAATAATGCCGATAATTGCAATAGCCTTGCTTATGGTTTTAAAACTGCCTTACGGGCTGTCTCTTTGTACAGTCTGCGCCCTTGCGATGCCGCTTGGACTTAATACGGTGGTTGTACCCGCCGCTTATGGAAAAGATACATCTGTCGCCGCGGGAATGGCGCTTATTTCTCATCTTTTGTCACTCGTGACGATTCCAATAGTTTTTATGCTTTTTCAGTATCTAATAAAATAGTTTTTGGAAGAAATTTACTTATATTTTTTAAAAACTATTGACAAAATAATAAATAGGATATAAAATAAAAACAGTAAATATTACTGTTTTCAAAAGGAGAATGTTTTATGAAATACGCAGGCACAAAAACCGAAAAAAACTTAATGGCAGCTTTTGCAGGAGAAAGCCAGGCAAGAAATAAATACACCTACTTTGCTTCTGTTGCAAAGAAAGAGGGTTACGAGCAAATTGCCGCTATCTTCCAGAAGACAGCCGATAATGAAAAGGAACACGCTAAGCTTTGGTTCAAGGCTTTAGGCGCTCTCGGTAGTACCGCCGAGAATCTTGTTAACGCCGCCGAAGGCGAAAACTACGAAT
>JAZLEK010000021.1:0-17304 GCA_045615225.1 Acutalibacteraceae bacterium
TTATTTCTTTAAAGCCTGCATCAATCATAGCTTTAGCTTCTTTAATTATTTCACAAGATTTTCTTGAACGCTCACGTCCCCTTACATAAGGCACGATACAGTAGGTACAGAAATTATCGCAACCGTACATTATGGGAAGCCAACCCTTGATTTTACCGTCGCGTCTTATGGGCATATCTTCAAGAATCTGACTGAAGTCTTCCGAAATATCGAAAATTCTTGCTGAGCCTGTAAGGCGTTTATATATATACTCGGGCAGCTTATGAATAAGTCTTGTGCCAAAAAGAATATCGACATAAGGGTAGCTGGTTTTAACCCTGTCACAGACTATCTGCTGTTGAGCCATACAGCCGCAAACCGCAACAATCATATTCTGTCTTTGCTTTTTAAGGGCTTTCATTCTGCCGATATTACCGAAAACTCGGTCTTCAGCATGGCCTCTTACTGCACAGGTGTTAAAAATCACAAAATCGGCATTTTCATCGTCATCGGTAATGACATAACCTGCTTTTTCAAGCAAGCCTTTTATCTTTTCGCTATCTGACACGTTTTGTTGACAACCATAAGTATTAACACAAGCCATTGGTTGTCTGCCATATATTTTAGGCAGAATTATGTTGAGCTTAGACAAGTAATCATTCATCGACAACATAACATCTTCACAAATAGTATTCTGCATATAAATCTCCATATTAGCATAATTTAATATATTATAACTTAAAAATGCTATCTTATCAAGAGATAAAAAAATTTTTTATTTTCACAAAAAAGGCTTTACATTTTCCGCCTTTTCGTTTATAATAACAATAACTTTTATGCAAATAAAAAATAATTTTCGAAAAAGAGGTTTTTTACAATGAAAAAAATTTGTTCTATTCTTCTTGCGCTTGTCCTTTTAATCGTTCCTATGGCTATCAGCGTTTCTGCTGCCGGCGACCTTAACGCTAACGAGCAGAAAATCATTGCCGAACTCAGCAAGGAAGTTACCATTACCGGTAAAAAGGTTGCAGTTCCTGCCGAATACATCACTCAGGCTCAGAACTATTTCAAAACTATCGATGTTACCGATGCTCAAGCTAAAGAAATTCTTGGTTATATTGCCGAAGGTGAAAAACTCGTTACTTCTCAGAAGGTTGTTCATTCTACCACTCACTTCAACACCTTTGAACCTGCTGTAAACACCAAAATCCTCGATTTAGGTAAAAAGGCTGTTGCTGTTACCGGCGGTGTTCTTGTTTATGACGGTAAAAACGTTACTATTACCAACGCTGAAAATAAGGTAGTTTTCGATGCTGCTCCTATTGTTAAGCAGACCGGTGCTGAAGTTGATTTCACCGCTATCGTTCTTGCTGCTATCGCAGTAGTTGCTATGCTCGGCGCTGCTATTGTAGTTGCAATGAAAAAAGCTCTTTTCGTAAAATAATTGAAAATTAAAACTTCTATAAAAAAGCTAACCGGTTACCTTGTGTTACCGTTAGCTTTTTTCATTATTACAACCTCGTTTCTTTATTGTACCTTAAAACCGTTTGTAGGCATTACCCTCAGTGTATGGGATATGTTCTCAAGCGACTCCGGGTCTGATGATACTGAAACCTATAATGATATTTTTACAAGTAACGCTCTGCTTGGTTATGATGGAACCGTTAATGCAAGCGATATCACCTACCCTACCTTTGGCTCGATATACGGAGATATTGCTATATACACCAATAACACCGTATACAACGTTCCGCTTGTTTTTGGTGACAATAATCTTGCGCTTAAAAGAGGCGGCGGTCAATATCTGGGCAGTCATTTCCCCGGCGAAGGCTCTACTATTCTTGTTTCGGGTCACAATACCAATTATTTCAATTGCCTTAAGCATACAAAGGTTGGAGAAATTATTGAAATAACAACAAACTACGGTAAGTATAAGTACGAAATAACCGATGTTTCACCAAAACACAAGACCGACAAGTCCGCCTTTGACCTAAACGCAAAGCACGAAACTCTGGTACTTTACACCTGTTACCCCTTCGATGTTGTCGGCTACAAAGTTAACCGATATTATGTTACCGCCATTCTTGTGTCAGGTCCTAAAATAGACCCGTATAATTAGGAGTTTTTATGAAGAAGTTGTTTTCTAAAGAAATACTCAGATTCATTATATCTTTTATTCTTGCCTCCCTTGTTTGTTTGGGTTTGTTTCTCACTGCCATACTTTCTGATGTGCTTATTTTTTCAAAACCATCTTTTATTCTTTCCTGTGCAGAAAAATCAAATTATACAGAATATGCAGTTCCCCAAATTACCGAAGAGCTTAACGAGCTTGCAATACCAAGCGGATTGCCCGAAAATTTTTTCACAGGTAAAATAGATAAGGCAGCTTTTTCAAAACTTTATTATTCTTGTACCGAAAATTTAGCGGCAGGTAATAAAGATTACAAATTAGATGTTGATGCATTTAAATCAGACGTATATAACCGAGTTGCCGAATATTCCAAAAACGAGGGTGGCGAGCTTACAAGCGAGGTTGAAAAAGATATTGAACTTTTCTCACAAGAATGTTCTAAAATATATTTATCTTACGTAAACCCATCTCTTACCAGTTATCTTTTTGACCTTCTTAACACAGTTGATAAATATTTGCTAACAGCGCTTATTATCACCACTATATTCACAATTTCGGTTGGCATATTTTTATTTAAGGTTAATCGCATAAGTAGCTTTTTAAAATTCAGCTTTGCTTCACTTTTGGGCGCAGCTTTAACCTTGGGTGTTATACCTGCATATCTAATTATTACAAAAGAAATTTCTAAAATTTCAATTTCTTCGAAATCTTTATTTGCCATTACCACAACCTTTGCAGAACAGTTTTTATGGTTAATGATTATATCTGCAGTCATTTTAGCAATTGCTGCAATTATTCTTTTAATTATTAAAATTTTCATCTTGATTTTTAGAAGATAATTTTATATAATAGTAAAGCGCCGTGCCGGTGTGTTGGAATTGGCAGACGAGGCGGACACAAATCCGTTGGTAGCGATACCGTGCGGGTTCGACCCCCGCCACCGGCACCAATAAAAAAGAATCAATCCTTTTGGGTTGGTTCTCTTTTATTTTTACTGTAGGGTCGAACCCGAGAGGGTTTGCCGTTCAGAAAAACAGTACGGGGTACTGTTTTTTAGGCAAAGCGGCGCAGACGGGCACTGTTGCGAAGCAACGGTCGACAAGCCATTAGTATGTTCGTTTGCGGCGGGAGCAAGCCCCCGCCCTACAATGCCCCAATACTATTCGGCGCAAAACGAACAGACGGTCGACCCCCGCCACCGGCACCAATAAAAGAGAATCAATCCTTTTGGGTTGGTTCTCTTTTATTTTTACTGTAGGGTCGAACCCTTAATTTAAAAAACATATACATTTTTAACTTGCTTTTTTAAGTTTATGTACTATAATGTCTTTAGTTTAAACATTTTAGGAGTAATCTTATGATTAAACATGCGCGAGTTAAATTTGCTTGTTATACAGCAAATTCATCTATGGCTATTGTCAGCCACCTTTCCCCTGTGCTTTTTTTAACCTTCAGGGAAATTTACGGTATTTCATATTCCCTTTTGGGTCTTCTGGTTGTAATTAACTTTACAACACAGTTGCTTATTGATTTGTTGTTTTCTTTCTTTTCACACAAATTCAACATTCCTAAGGTTGTAAAGGCTATGCCTATGCTTACCTTTACCGGCCTTCTTATATACGCTATATGGCCCGTTTTAATGCCAAGCACTGCTTATTTAGGTCTTGCAATAGGAACGGTTATATTCTCGGCTTCAAGCGGTTTTAATGAAGTGCTGATAAGCCCAATTATTGCGGCTTTACCGTCCGACGAGCCCGACCGCGAAATGAGCAAACTTCATTCGGTTTATGCATGGGGCCTTGTTTGCGTTGTTATTTTCTCTACACTATTCCTTTTTATTTTCGGAAAACAAAATTGGGTTTACCTTGTACTGCTTTTAATGATTGAGCCTCTTATTTCCTACTTTGCTTTTAGGGGAGCCGAAATTCCCGAAATGGAAACACCCGAAAAGGTTTCGGGCGCGTTGTCTTTCTTTAAAAGCGGCACCGTATGGCTTTTTGTTATTGCAATATTCTTAGGCGGAGCCAGTGAATGCACAATGTCACAGTGGAGTTCAAGCTACTTGGAAAAGGCTCTTTCCATTCCTAAGGTTTGGGGTGACGTTTTCGGAGTTGCGTTATTTGGTCTGACCTTGGCGCTTGGCCGCACACTCTATGCAAAATTCGGCAAAAACATTAAAAATGTTTTGTTCTTCGGTTCGCTCGGAGCAACAGTTTGTTACCTTGTAGCTGCCGTTTCAATGTCGCCCATCGTTGCGCTTGTAGCCTGCGCGCTTACCGGTTTTTGCACATCTATGCTATGGCCGGGCAGCCTTGTTGCCGCAACCGATGCAATACCAAACGGCGGTGTTTTCATTTTCGCCATTATGGCGGCCGGCGGTGACCTTGGCGGTTCTATCGGACCTCAGCTTGTAGGCCTTGTTACCGACACGGTAATAAGCTCGCCCAACGCTTTAATCTTAATGGAAAGTTTAGGCCTTACAGCCGAACAGCTTGGAATGAAGGTCGGTCTGTTCGCAGGTATGTTCTTCCCGTTATTTGCAATTTTAGTATTCGGATGTGTTAAATTCAGAATAAAAAGCAGTGGTTAACCACTGCTTTTTATTCTTTATTTTTATTCATTTCAAGCTGTGCCATAACAAGTCCGAAGTATATTCCCTTGAGCTTAAGTAGTTCGTTATGGGTGCCCAGCTCGACTATTTTATGACCGTCAATAACGGCTATCCTGTCGGCGTTACGAAGTGTTGAAAGTCTGTGGGCTATGGCAAAGGTTGTCCTGTCTTTGCGAAGGCGCTCGAAAGCCTGTTGAATCTGATATTCGCTTTCGGTATCGAGCGCGCTCGTTGCTTCGTCAAGAATTAAGATTTTAGGGTCACCGAGAATAGCTCTGGCGATTGCTATACGCTGTTTTTCACCGCCCGAGAGCATATGACCCTTTTCGCCGATATAGGTATTATAACCGTCGGGAAGACGGCAAATGAATTCGTGGGCATTGGCACTTTTTGCCGCCTTTATTATATCGAGCATTGAAGCGTCGGGGCGAGCAAAACGAATATTATCGAGCACCGTTCCTGCAAAGAGGAAGGTTTCCTGCAGAACAACACCGATTTGCGAATGATAATCGGCAACGTCGAGATTTTTAATATCTTCGCCATCGACAAGAATTTTCCCCTCATCAACATCGTAAAGACGCATAATTAGATTTATAAGGGTGGACTTTCCACAACCCGAAGAACCGACCAGACCTATCATTTCGCCCTTTTTAACGCTAAGACTCAGTCCGTCGAGCACGGGCTCGTAGGAATTATAGCCAAAGCTGATATTATCTATAGTAATATCTCCCTTGACTTCGCGCTTTACGGCGTTATCACAGGTTGTTATTTCGGGCTTTTCGTCTAAAATATCGTAAATGCGCTCAAGACTGGTGGTCATATTGATTATGCGTCTTGGTAAAAAGGACATCCAGGAAAGCGGACCAAGCAACATACCTGCATAAGATATAAACTGCATAAGCTCGCCAACCGTCATACTGCCCTCTAATACTCCCATACCGCCGAGGTAGGTAATAAGATATGTTCCAAAGGCGAGGAGCAGCGATAAAAACGGGAAAAAGGTGGCAAAAAATATCTCATTATTACGCTGCACCTCAGCCAACTTATCATTAAGACGACAAAACTCTTCGACCTCTTGCCTTTCCTTACCGTAGGTTTTAACTATTCGAATACCCGACAGCACGTCCTGGAGCTTGTTTTGGATGCGGTCGGAACGACGGTGCTGATGATGGTATATACGGCGGATTTTAGGCCAGAAGGTCCGCGCGAAAATTATTATAAGAGGCGCAAAAGCGAAAGCCGCGAGCGCCAGACGCCAGTTAAGCACAAGCATTAAAATCGCAAGAGCCACAAGGGTTACAAGCATACTGAACATGTTACAAAAGCAGTCGCAAATAAAGCCGCGCACGTGGTTTGTATCGCCCATTACGCGCTCTATTACCGCTCCGGGATTGCGCTTGCCCAAAAAGGACAGGGAAAGCTTTTGAATATGATTGTTCAGTTGTTCTCTCAGCTTATAGGTAACGTTAATTCCGAGCTTATTACAAAGGTAGGTTCTATAAAGATAGCCTGCGGCAGAAATAACGGTTATACCGAAATATACGGCAAAAAAACCGAGCACATCTATGGCATCGCCTTTTCCTGTAACGAGATAACCGTCAACAAAATATCTGAGCACAAACTGAACAGATAAATCAATAGCGCTGGCAAGCAGCATAAGCAGTATTATAAGCGCAAGCGCAGAGAAGTGCGGCTTGCAGATATTTAGCAGTCGGTTAAGGTTGCGGTGTTCCTTATCGCATTTGGGACAATGGGCGGTGCCCGGAAGCACTCTGCCACATCTTGAACAGTATTTATCTCGATCACGGTTTATTACCCTTTTATCGAGTTTTCCCTCACACAGCCATTTGATACCCTTGGCAAGACACGCAAGGCGTGAAATATCGGTCATACTACAGCGCGCTATCATTCTTTCTTCGCCATCAACTTTTACAGATAGCACGCCGCCGTTTACCATATTGCGACAATTTGCGGTTTCACAGTTGCTGATAGGTATATACTGCTCGCTTGTTCCATCAAATATGAATATTTCTTTTTCGGTCGCACCGATATAGAGCCTATCGGTATAATCACCCGACAGACTTATATTTGTCTTGATACAATATATTGGCTCACAGGCGGTTTTTGCCGCCAATTTTTGCCTTAGATTTTCAGGCAGAGCAATATTTAATTCCACTTAATTTCTCCTATAGATAAAGGTCTAATTTTTTCATTTCACGGGTTGAAAGCTTGGTTAAATCCTTGATTTCGTAACGGTTTTGGTCGGAATCTTTTATTATGACCCTGTCGCCGTTTCTTATAACCGAGCCCGAAGAGCCTGAAGGACTTGTGAATTTGTGTTTTCCTTTATTTGTCAGTACAGACCAGTAAGTATGTCCGTATTCCTCTTTTACCGAATAAACTTTTAGTATTTCGGGCATAAAATAGCGGATTTCAAGTTGTTTTTTAATAAGGTCGACCGTATTATCATCAAAATCAAAAACACTTTCGATAATGCCGAGCTCCTCTTGTTTGTCGTCGGCAGTTCTTACCGATAAAAACTCATTCGGCGCGGTAAAGGGAAAGGTGCAAATAACGTTTACAAGCCCTTTATCCTCATTATTTAAGGCGAGCGAAATAAAGCCACCCTTGGTCCCTTTAAAAACGGCATTTTCGGGGGTGAACCTATTTACTGTAAGCAGTCTTTCGACCTCTTCGCTCTCGAATTTTAATATATCTTTTTCTTCCATTTTATTCACCTATTCCCCTCATAGCGAGAGCCTTGCTTTGTATCTGATAGAGCTTAAAGTATTCGCCCTTATTCATCATAAGCTCTTTATGTGTGCCCTGTTCGGCAATTTCACCGCCGTCTATCACAATAAGCTTATCGGCATCTCTGAGGGTTGAAAGTCTGTGGGCAATAGAAAGTGTTGTTCGGTTTTTTACAAGCTTTTTAAGGGAAACTTGTATATTCTTTTCGGTTTCGGTGTCGACCGCGGCGGTTGCTTCGTCAAGAATTAAAATCTTCGGGTCGGCAAGGATTGCGCGGGCAATAGAAATCCTTTGCCTTTCACCGCCCGAAAGTCCCCTGCCGCCGCTTCCAACCTCGGTATCATACCCGTCGGGGAGTTTACAAATAAAGTCGTGAGCAGAGGCGGCTATAGCGGCATCTATTACCGTTTTTCGGTCTGCGCTCGGGTTTGCATAGGCTATATTATCAAATATCGTTCCCTTGAAAATATAGGTTTCCTGACTGACCAAAGCAATGTTTTTTCTGAGGTCGCTAAAACGCATATCGCGAACGTTTACTCCGTCTATGAGTATTTCTCCCTCTTTTACATCGTAAAGTCTTGCAATCAGGTTTGCAAGGGTCGTTTTACCCGCGCCCGATTTTCCGACAATTCCGAGCATTTCACCCGCTTTTACTTCAAGAGATATGTTCTTTAGCACCTCTCGGTTTTCTTCATAGCCAAAGGTGACCTCCTTTAAGGTTATATCTCCTTTTATATTTGTAATGGGCTTTGCGCTCGGGTCTTCGGTGACGTCGGGTTTTGCATCGAGTATTTCAAAAATACGCTGAGCCGAATTCATTGAATTTGACCACCAACGGAAAATGTACGAGAAAAAGTTTGCAGGACCTGAAAGCAACGACACATAGCCTGTAAAGGTCATAAGTGTACCGTAGGTCATCTGAGGCTTAAACACACTAAGCACAAAACAGGCGCCGATAGTAAAGGTTAAAACGCTTGATAGTGATTGCGCTATATGATAAAGCGCGGTATATTTAAGGTCGAAATTCATTGCATCGGTCTGGGCTGAAGCAACGTTTACATTGACCTTTTCAAGCCTAATGCGTTCGCTTTCCTCTCGGCCAAAGGCGCGTACAACTCGAGCGCCCGTGAGGTTGTCGTTAAGCTTTGCTCGAAAATCGCGGTGTGTTTGGAACTGACGGCTGTTATAATGCCACAGCACCGGCTCGAGCTTTATACTTATAATTACAGCAGGAGGAAGCGTCACAATGGCAACTACAGCCAAAAGCGGACTTGTTGAAAACATTACAACAGAGGAAAAAATTATTGTGAAAAGGTTTGGCAGAATAAAGGGCAAACCGTCAATAAATATATTTGTAACATTGTTGGCATCACTTGTGATTCTTGACATAAGTCCGCCCGTTTCCTTTCCTGTAAAGAAAGAAACAGACAGATGCTGAATTGAAGCAAAAACCTTATTTTTAAGGTCAGCTATTACCTGAGGCACGATTTTTGCGACAATTATTCCCTGAATTATGCCAAAAAGCTGTTGAAGTATTTTGACCCCGACCATCATTAACACAAGGACTAAAAGTAAAACCGCAAAATCCTGAATAGGCAAGGCTTCGAATATCGAATTGGTTTTATCTTTGGCTAAAACGGTATCGTAAAGCAGACTACCGTTAAGTATTGGCCAAACCGAGTTTACAAGGGCGGAAAGTATGCAAAGCACACAAATTACCGCAAGGTGCCATTTAAAAGGCTTGAAGCAGGAAGCCAAGCGGAAGAAAATTTTACGCTTGTCCATACATTTAGGGCAGATTTTTCTGTTCTTTTCGGGGTAAGGCATACCGCATTTATGACAGAATTCATCGCGTTTTTCTTCAAAAAGGCGGTCTTCTTTAATTTCTTCCCCTCTGATAAGACAGCCAAGAATTTCGCAAAGGCGGGTAATTCTTCCCTTATAGGTATTGGTAAAGGCGCAAAGGGGCAAGACCTCCCCGTTTATCTCGACTCTCAGCATTCCTCCTACCACAAAGGTGTCAATTCGGGGATTTGAAAGATTTTTAATATCATACTGAGTAAAGCTGAAGCCGTCATAATCTATGTTCTTGCTATCGGGGTCTGTCATTCCTGTTTTACTGTCGGCTCCGATAATAAGCTTATCTTCACATAAAAGCAGAACAAAACGGCAAAAATTACAGTCTTTATTCATATCTGCCTCGGCAAAAACCAGAATTTTTGAAGTAATCAAATTTTTGCTTTCCATAAGCGCTTTAAGGCTTTCGGGCATTTCTGATAAAGCTTTTTTATTTTCCATTTTGTTCACCTTTTTTGTTTTATTCTATAATAACAAAAATTTATCTTTATTTCAACTGCTGATATAAAGATAAAGCATGTATATGGAAATTATACCTTGCATTAGTTTTTTGTAAAGCATTTTGTGTCATAAACATATCACTTTCATATAATGTGTTAGAAACCAACTTATGCGGTTTCAATACTTATCAGGAGGTCTTTATATGGCTGATAGTAATATCGGATGTGAAGCAAACCAAGGCTTCAGGGAGGCCGTATGTGTCGACGTCGGCAGAGTTTTCGACTCTTGCTGCGACCGCGACTGTCTTGAGGAATTAAGGGTTTATTTTTCGGCAGAGGGTCAATGTGTTGTAAATAATGCTTGCAGCGTAAAGATTAAATCGGCAGAAATTGTTTATTCTTTAGTTGACGTTGAGCCCGTAAATTTAAGCCGCGGATTTTATTCCTGCGATATAACCTTTTTCTTCCTTATTGGCATAGATGTGTATACAGCGCCCCACAGCTGTCCCACAGAGGTTAAGGGTATTGCGCTCTTTAACAAAAAGGTTGTTCTTTATGGTGGAGAAGGAACTGTCAAAACCTTTACAAGCGATATGAATGCAGATAACTGTAAAGATATTTGCGACACCCGCTTAGCTTCTGCACCAAAATGTGTTGTTCAGGCGGTTGACCCCATACCCCTTTCCTCTCGACTTGGAAAGGATAAATGCGGATATGACAACGTTGGTATGATTCCCGCATGTGTGCTCGACTTCCTTGGCGGTCCTGTTGTTACCGACGGTGAGCCTGCCGTTTTCGTGACAATTGGCATTTTCACAATTGTTCAGCTTCAAAGAAACGTTCAGGTGCTTGTTCCCGTGTATGATTACTGCATCCCCGAAAAGCAATGTGACTGCTCTACCGACCAGCCCTGCGACGTTTTCAGAAAAATTCAGTTCCCGACCGAAGATTTCTTCCCAAGAAGCAGCACACGTACCGATTGCGGTTGTGACGAAAAATAAAAAAGTGAGATACCAAACGGTATCTCACTTTAAAATTATTTAATTGCGCTAATGTCAAGGCCATTATACTTTTCGAAGAAAGGCTTTATAAGGGCAACCATTTTATCTATACCGCCCACCTCATCGCTTTCAAAATTAAGAGGCATTACAGGGTCGTGAACGCTGAGGCGAAGTAAGAACCAACCGTACGGAGTAGACACTCTTATACCCTCGCGGTTATCACCGGCAACCTTATATGTGTCTGTATCGGCCAAAACGAAGGCTTCAAGCTCATCTATAACACGAAGTCCGTAAGCTTTAAAATCGTCCTCTGTTATATTTAAGCGGCACTCTCTTTCCTCTTTGGGCATTTTAAGGTTTTCAAGAGTTTTATTAAGGTCTCGGCCACGACCGAGTTCAATAATAATTTTGGTAATAAGGTAAGCGCCGTCATCAAGGAAATAGTTTTCTCTGAGCGCGGCATGGCCTGAGGTTTCAATGGCGAGGGGGCAATCTATACCTTGATTACAAAGCTCTATAGCCTTATCGATAACATTTTTATAGCCGCGGCGGTAACGATAATGCTTACAGCCAAGGTCGTTTTCGATAAATTCCTTAAGACCATCGGAAGTGACCGAATCGGTAACTATTGTGCAGTCTTTTTTGCCGTTTGAAGCAATAACAGAGGCAAGCGCAATAAGGCGGTTGCGGTTAATTTCTTCGCCCGTTGAATCAACACAGCCTGCGCGGTCTACGTCGGTATCGAAAATAACGCCAAAGTCGGCGCCGCTTTCTATTACCGCGTCTTTAATGCTTTGCATTGCAGTTTTGTCTTCGGGATTAGGAATATGGTTCGGGAACATTCCGTCGGGCTCTAAATAGCGGCTTCCCGAAACATCTGCGCCAAGAGGCTCTAAAACATTGGTTGCATAGAAGCCACCGACACCGTTACCCGCATCTACTACAATATGATAGTTGGTTAGAGGTTTTTCCTCTTCGCTTTTTCCTATAGCCTCGCAAATCATTTTGCGAAGTCCTGCCGAATATGTAGTCATATAATCTACATTCTGAACGCTTCCGCCCTCTTTTTGAGAGAAACCGCCTTTATCTGCAATTTCAATAATCTCGCCAAGCTGACTGCTTTCAAGTCCGCCCTCTTTTATAAAGAATTTGAGTCCGTTTCTATCAAAAGGATGGTGACTTGCGGTAATCTGAACGGCGCCATCGGTACCGAGGTCAACCGTTGTCATAAACATTGCAGGGGTTGATGCAAGGTTACAGT
Source organism: Acutalibacteraceae bacterium (assembly GCA_045615225.1). Taxonomy (GTDB): domain Bacteria; phylum Bacillota; class Clostridia; order Oscillospirales; family Acutalibacteraceae; genus SFWF01. Next base: position 12,032 of record JAZLEK010000021.1, read on the forward strand.
TTAGAACTGTGCAACCGAGGTTTTTAAGTGCAGATATTACCTGCATAGATATTCTAAAGGCAGAAATTCTTGAATCGTGACCGACAGCAATTGTTAAGTCCTCGGTATTTTTGCCGTATTTTTCGGCGACAAAGATTGCGAACGCCGAGGTAATATCGTATACGGCAGAATCTGTCAGGTTAACTTCTTTTCCGCCAAGGTCGGATGCGACTCCTCTTACATCGGTGCCGCTTTTCAGTGCTTTATAACTCATTTTTCTCTCTTTTCTATCCACCTAAAAAATATCCCGCCGCAATAAAGCCAAGAGCAATTAAAATTAAGGCTATCGCGGTAAGACCGGCAGATTTAAAAAATATTTTTATATTTTTATATTTGTCATTTTGTGACATACATAACCACCTCAAGATGATTATGTTCAATTTTTATTAAGTTTATACTTCGGAGGCTGCTATGACATATTTAAAACTTAAAAACAACCGTCTTCGTATTTCTCTAACAAAAAACGAAACCGAGCAAATATTCGGTAGTTCCGAAAAGCTTGATAAGGATGACCCTAAGACCTCACTTGCGCTTAAAGCTCTTTTCAGACGCGCTGTATCAGATAATAACTTAGAGGTTGACGAAAGCAGCATATTTATAGAGGTTGCCAAAAATTTGTCGGGCGGATATGATATATACTTTTCAAAAAGCAAATATTATTCTTTACAGGTCAAGACTTCACTTTTGGTTTTGGAATTTTCAAGCTGTGAAAAGGCAATTTGCGCTTCGAAGGCTATTTTATCTTCAAAATACGATATTGCCGACAGCAGATTTTACAAGTATTTTGACAAATATCGTATGATTATCTTAACGCGAAACAACGATTTGTCATTAGCGTTAGAATACGCCGACAATACTTTCACAGCCCGAACAGATACGGCGAAAACCATTGAACACGGTAGACTTATTATTAAAGAAAATGCCGCCGAGGTGTTGGCTAATCTTTAAAGCGCTTTAACCTTTTTTACGGTTTCTTCTATATTCTCGGCAGAGAATATATAGTTGCCCGCAACAAGTACGGTTACCCCTGCTTCTACGGCTAAGGGGGCAGTTTCGGCGTTAATTCCGCCGTCTATTTCAATTTCAAGGTAGGTGCCTTGCTTTTCAGCTTCGGCCTTGATTTTTTTAACCTTTTCGAGCGAATTCGGCATAAACTTCTGTCCGCCGAAGCCCGGTTCTACCGACATTACAAGCACCATATCACAAAGGGGCAGATACTCAAAAATTTCTTCAGGCGCTGTGGCAGGCTTAATTGTAAGGCAGGACTTACAACCAAGACTTCTTATTTCCTTTAAGGTTTCAGCCACATCGGAACCCGCTTCAAAGTGGAAACCAAGCCAGTCGGCAACTTCAGCAAACTCTTTTATATAGCGGTGAGGTCTGTCTATCATAAGATGAACGTCAAGCGGCAAATTTGTATGAGCCTTGATAGACTTTATTACGGGAATTCCAAAAGAAATGTTAGGCACGAAAATTCCATCCATAACATCAAGATGAAGCATATCTACTCCTGAATTTTCAAACTGGGGAATAACGTCGCGAAGGGTTAGAAAATCTGCAGTAAGAACAGAGGGTGAAAGTTTAACCATACGGCACCTCAAAACATATTTTTACCCGTTAATTATATAATAAATACTCTCCCTTGTCAACGAACATGGAGAGTATTTCTTTATTTATTTTATTATTTTGTAGCCCTGAGCGGTAACGACCGATTCAAGCAGTTCGGTTGCTACCTCTTTTGTAAGAGTAATGGTGATATTTCCTGTTTTATGGTCGGGGGTAGCTGAGCTTACTCCGTCTACTGCTTCAAGCGCGGTTTTTACGTGCGCTTCACAGTGAGGGCACATCATACCCTCGGATTTTAATATTTTAATCATAGTTTTTACCTTCTTTACTTTCCTGTTTTCAAGTTTTACTTTATATAATCTCAAGGCGTTTGTAACAACGCAAAAGCTTGAAAGACTCATTGCCGCGGCGGCAATCATAGGATTTAATTCTATTCCAAAAAGATGAATAAGCGCTCCTGCCGCAACGGGAATTCCGAGCACGTTATAAGCAAAAGCCCAGAAAAGATTTTGTTTTATATTTCTAAGGGTCGCTTTCCCGATTTTTATGGCGCTGACAACGCCCGAGAGCCCTCCGCCCACCAATACAACGTCGGCGGCAGAAACGGCAATATCGGTACCCGTTCCTATTGCCACGCCCACATCGGCGGTAGCAAGAGCAGGAGCGTCGTTAATACCGTCACCCACCATAACAACCTTGCCGTCTTTTTTGAAATTACTTATCTCCTCGGCTTTTTTATCGGGCAAAACCTCACATACGGTTTTGGTGATACCCACAGAGTTTGCCACGGCATTAGCGGCGTATTTATTGTCACCTGTAAGAAGAACGACCTCTATACCCATTTTGTTAAGGAGCGAAACGGCTTCCTTGCTGTCTTCCTTGAGTGTGTCAGAAAGGGCGATAAGTCCGATAAGCTTTTCATCCTTAGCAAAAAATACTGCGGTTTTTCCCTCTTTGGAAAGCTTTTCAAAGAGGGTTTTTATATCTTCGGAAATTTCTGTATATTTTGAAATAAGTTTAAAGTTTCCGCCAATTAATTTTTCGCCGTTCATTTTAGCGGTAACACCGCTTCCCGAAAACACTTCGAAATCCGTTGAAGGCAATGTCTCTATTCCGAGTTCTTTACCCTTTGCTACTATAGCTTTTGCAAGAGGGTGCTCACTTTTTTCTTCAAGTGAACAAACAAAGCTTAAAAGTTCATTTTCACTGCAGTTTACAGGAATTATATCGGTAACTTCGGGTGAACCCTTTGTAACAGTACCCGTTTTATCAAGAACTACTATGTCAGTTTTACCTATATTTTCGAGCGCTTCGGCGGTTTTGAAAAGCACGCCTACCTTGGCAGCCTTACCGCTTCCCACCATAATTGCAACAGGTGTGGCAAGGCCCAGAGCACAAGGACAACTTATCACCAAAACGGAAATTCCTCTGGCAAGCGCAAAGCCGACTGTTTCACCGCAGAAAAGCCAAACCGCAACGGTAATAACCGCAATCAACATAACAAGAGGTACGAAAAAATCTGAAACCTTATCGGCAATTTTCGCTATGGGCGCTTTTGTCGCGGCAGAATCACCCATTAGTTTTATTATTTTCGCAAGTAGAGTGTCCTCGCCAACGTGGGTCGCTCTGCACTTTATGAAACCGAGCTGATTTACAGCCCCCGCAGAAACCATATCACCTGTAGTTTTATCTACAGGGAGGCTTTCACCGGTAAGCGCCGCTTCGTTAACAGTAGTATCTCCCTCAATAACAACACCGTCTACCGCAATACTCTCTCCCGGTCGAACCAGAAAAATATCGTCAACAACCACTTCGCCGACATCGATTTTTTGCTCCTTACCGTCTCTTATGACGGTCGCGGTTTTGGGAGCCAAATCTATAAGCTCCTTAATTGCGCTTGTTGTTTTTCCTTTAGAATAAGCCTCTAAGGTTTTACCGAGGGTTATAAGGGTTAAAATCATTGCGGAGGATTCAAAATAAAGGCTGTGAAGATGGGCTGACGTGGGCTCTGAAGTCATTATAAAAACAACACTCAAACTGTAAATAAACGCAGCCGCAGAGCCGAGAGAAACCAGACTATCCATATTCGGACTTCTGCGGATTATACCCTTAAATCCATTTACAAAAAAGGCTTTGTTTATAATCATTACAACAATGCTCAGGAGCATTTGTAAAAACGCGGCGGCAAGAGGGTTGCCGTCTAATACGGGCGGCATTGGTAACCCTATCATATGCCCCATAGCGACGTACATAAGCAAAAGCATAAACCCTGCCGACACAATAAACCTTGTCAGCAAAACTTTGGTTTCACTTTTTGGTTCGGCATTTTGCTGTGCTTTTTTGCCTTTTAAGGAAGCGCCATATCCCGCAGCTGTAACGGCGGCAGTTATTTCATCGTTAGTGGCAGTTCCCTCTACGCCCATAGAATTCGTAAGAAGGCTTACGGCGCAGTAGGTTACGCCGTCTAAGGCGGTGACCGCCTTTTCTACCCTGGTGCTACAGGCGGCGCAAGACATACCTGTTATATCAAACTGTTTCATAGTTTACCTCATTTTTAAGATACAATTATTATAATTTTTTCTTTTAGTTTTGTCAATTAGCCTAAAAATAAAAGACCGCAAAAGCGGTCTTTTATAATTTTGCTTCGAGTTCTTTCATAAGCTCGGCGCTTGGGGTTTCAAAACTTTCAAAGGGAAAGTCTAACCCCATATTATCATATTTTGTTTTGCATATTTTCTTAAAGGGCAATAATTCCGTTTTATAAATACAGGTATGTTTTTCCTTAAGGTTTTTGAGATAAGCTATATTTTCATCATTATCGTTAACGGTAGGTATTATTACCTGTCTTATAATGGTAGGAATTTGTTTATCATTTAATATTGATAAAAATTCAAGCGGTTTATCAATCGAACAACCAACATACTGTCTGTAAAGCTCGTCGGTATTATACTTAATATCGAGCAAAACATAATCGGTAAAATCCAAAAGCTCTAAAACCGATTCATTTATCACACTGCCCGATGTATCGATACAGGTGTTTATTCCCCTTTTTTTACATTCGGCAAATACCTCTTTTGCAAATCCGCTTTGCAACAGCGGCTCTCCGCCCGAAAGGGTTATTCCGCCCTTCTCACCAAAATACGCCTTATACTTTTCGCATCTTTCGGCAATTTCTTCGGCGGTATAAACTGTACCGCCCTTAACACTTTGGGTTTCGGGGTTGTGACAACAGCCACACCGAAGATTACAACCCTGAAGAAAAACGACAAAACGCACTCCCGGGCCGTCTAAAGTACCCATCGACTGAATGGAACTGACATATCCGTTCATTATATTACCTCGTGGAAGGTACGGCTTATAACCTCTTTTTGCTGTTCGCGGGAAAGCTTGTGGAAGTTAACGGCATAGCCCGAAACACGAATTGTAAGGTTAGGATATGCAGTCGGGTCTTCGTAAGCCTTAAGCAGAGTTTCTCTATTCATAACATTAACGTTTATATGATGAGCTTTCTTTTCAAAATAGCCGTCGAGAATGGCGGTAAGATTATCTATTCTTTCTTCATAGCTTCTGCCGAGTGCTTCGGGTGTTACCGAGAAGGTGTTAGAAATACCGTCACGGCAATCGTCGTAACTGATTTTAGCAACCGAATTAAGAGATGCAAGCGCACC